>JACRGV010000105.1 GCA_016212215.1 Nitrospirota bacterium | reverse complement strand
GTACTTCGGCTATTTCCTCATGGGCGAATTCTCTGCCACGATATCTGACCGCCATCTCCATTCATCATGTTGTACCATAGATGGCAACCAGAACGCAAGTAGTTTTTTCGTGTCACCACGCCTCACTGAAGGGTTACGTAGGTAATATTTATCCACAATATCTAAAGACTTAAAAGATGTATACTGATTAATTATTATGAATCAATGACTTGAAGTCACTCGTATGACCTTTGAAAAGTAAGGTCTGGGAACGCTGAGTAAAGGCCATGGCATGGTGTAACAAATCAGTCTCATGTATGCCGCATGGTATAACATTCTTAAGCAGGGTATCATCACGGTATTTATAACAGTTATGCTGTGCGGGATTCTTCACAGACAGAACCATCAAAAGGTCACCTTCAATCCACCCGATGTATCCTGCGTTAAAGAATTCAGCAAAATAAGGCGGTTCATCATCACGGAGCATAGATTTACCGGCGAATGATGACGGCATTGAGATGCCCAATATATCCATAACAGTCGGGGCAATATCACGTTGAGACACAGCGCGTGTCAAATGCCTCGGCTTAATTATATCCGGAGCGTATATTAACATTGGTATGCGATAGGTATCGTAAATTGATGTTAATACTCCACGAGTGTGGTCTGCGACTAAGACAAACAGTGTCGGGCCTAATGACTCCAGAGGAAAATTACTAATAAATTGATTCAATGCATGGTCGGCAAAGTGCATAGTATTAACAAACATGTCTTGTTGGCTGTTTGATGAGACAAAAGGCACGACACCTTGAGGAAGCTGAACGCCATGTGTGGAGTTGGTATTGATGCCGGCCAAAAACGGTTTTTTCATAATCCGCATCTTAGCAAGGGCAAAGTCATAGACATCAGGGTCATGTGCCCCCCAATTGTGGAAAGGATACCTTGGCTCCTTAATATCCGACTTGCCATAACTATCAATGAATCCTATTTCCTGTGCAAAAGAGCCGACACCGCTTGTATTTTTGTTTGTACCCTGGAAAAAGGCAGAGGTGTAACCTGACTTACGCAGTATATCCGGCAGGCAGTCGTAAGGATAGCTTTGCAATGGGCTATGAACCACTGAATTACCGAGCGGATTCTGTATTGAACAAAAGGTGCTGAACATACCTTCGGTAGTACGATTCCCGCCTGCAATGGTAACAAAGGATGTCAGTCCCTGCGTTCTCAGCTTATCGAAGAACGGAGTAACATCTTTGTCGTATCCATACGACTTCATGTAGCTCGCATCCCAGCCCTCCAGTAGAATAATAACCACGTTGTATTGAGTAGTCTTCCTATTGTTTTCCTGCTGTTTGTAATTTTTGTAATTAAGGGGGTACATACTCTGCAGCGTGATTTGTTCTTGCTGTTTAGTCAGATAATTTATATGCACATTATCAAGATGCTTATGCGAAAAGACAGCATGGAAGGCATTGTATGCCCCGTTCAAAGCAAGAACGGCCTGTGTGCTGTCGCCGATCTCCTGAGCGGTCAAAGGTTCCATAGGTATACCTGTTACACCGCCGCGAAACAATACCGTGCTAAAGATTACGCAGGCTGCCAGGCTGACTTCCAGCCTCAGGTGATGCATTACTGTTTTATTCCGGTGTACATTACGTGAGTGGGGATGATTGAATAGTTTACGAATGGTGATGCAGGTCAGTATGCCCAGGACAATCTGAGATAAAAATACCCATTGATATTCCCAGATTGCACTTCCAAGAAGGTCACCGGCATTATTGCCGAACTGCAGCATCTCATACCCCAGGTGACGTCCTGCCTCTCCGTAGTACATGAGATCTGCACCGTGCACTGCTATAAGAAGACAGGCTGTCACCATATTGGATACCGACAGGGTTTTAACAAAATCATACCGGGCCAGCCGCATTGACAGGTAAGATATAAGGAATACGGCAAGAGATAGTAATGCGCCAATCGCAAGGTCGAAACGTATACCCCACAGCAGGGCATACATTATTCTGCTGATATTGAGTACATCAGCATTGGGACGGTAATATATTGTGAAAAAAAGTTTTTCTGTAAATGTAAGTATAGTAAATAAGACTAAAGACTTGATGTATAAACGCAGCCATGTGGTCATTGGTGAAAAATAATATATTTTATTAAAAAGGTTGTCAAATATTCGGATGAACTTTCATGAGCGGGGCGCTCACAAAGGGCAATGAAAACCCCACCCTCACCCGGACCCTCTCCCTGAGGGAGAGGGTGCTTAGTTTTTATCCCCTCCCCTTCAAGGGGAGGGTTAGGGTGGGGATGGGGTTGATTTTCGGATGAAGTATATTTTTTTGCTATTTTTATTTTTTAAAAGATATGGTAATATACCGCCATGAAATTGATGACACGAAATTTTGAGAATGTACCGCTTAATTCTGAAGGCTATGTGTCTTATGGAATCGCTACAACAAAACCTCAGAGATACAGGGATATCCCGATACTCTACCTGTTTGCGCCGACCTTTGACATGCAGATAGAATTTAACAGGACAAAAGACTCAGAAAAATTTATGGAAAAGATGTCTGCAGTCCTGAAACAACGAGCCTCAGCAATAGAAGACTGGGTGAAGGCAAATGCAAATAATAATATATGCCTTTTATGCTGGGAGGTATCGTTTGAATCATGTCACAGGAAAATGGCAGCAGAGGCAATTAAGTCAGCAGGAGAGAAGGTTGGAGTTTCTGTTAGTTTAGAAGCAGGGTAGGTAATTAGGCTGAAGGTAGATAGGCTGAAGGTATTTAGTGTTATGTCCCTATTATATTAGAAATGGGGTAGACTTATAGTGGATAATCATAAAGATGACTTATATGCCATTGATACCATTCTTCAAATCAACCGTGAGATTTTTTCCACCCTTGAAACAGAAGACCTCCTCTTTCTAATTGTAAAAAAGGTATCAGAAGTATTGAAGGATACAAGATGTTCCCTGATCCATGTTGATAAAACAAGGAAGACAGGGCAGATACTTGCAAGATGTGAAGACCCTGAACTGAAGACGATCACTATAGACCTGAGCAAATACCCTGAAATTATAAAGGCCATTGAAGAAGATGATGCCGTAATAATTAAGGATGTCAGTGACAGTCCTGTCATAAAAGAGTTCAGAGATAACCTCCTCACCATTGGAATCCAATCTATCATTGTAATCCCTATACATTATGCTGAAGGAACTATGGGGATACTATATCTGAAGACATTAAGAAGGGGAGGGCAGTTAAGCGAGAAAGAGATAAAGACATGTCAGGTAGTTGCAAGTATGGCATCAGTAGCCCTGAGAAATGCACATCTGTTCAACAGCATGAAGGAGGAGAAGGTATTGCTTGAGAAGATGGCGATTACTGACGGCCTGACCATGCTGTATAATCACAGGTTTTTTGTGAGAAGGCTTAATGAGGAGTTTAAAAGGGCTAAGAGATACAGTACAAATCTCTCTTACCTTATGATTGACCTGGATGATTTTAAAAAGATAAATGATAAGTTCGGTCATCAGAGAGGTGACATAATACTGCAAAAGGTTGCAAGGGTACTTAAGAAGAGCGTCAGGGAGACTGATGTTACGGCAAGGTATGGAGGAGAGGAATTTGCAGTGTTACTGCCTCATACAAATAAAGAGGATGCCATCAATCTTGCCAACAGGATATGTAAGACTGTCAGGAGCTTTAAGGCAGATGTTTTCGCAGAAAGTGAACGTATAACCGTAAGCATAGGAATCTCAACTTATCCCTACAACGGCATTGAAACAGTAGACGACCTCATCCGCAAGGCTGATGACCGGCTATATCAGGCAAAACATAAGGGCAAGGACTTAGTTGTCAGTGTTTAAGCATAGAGCAGAAGCAAGAAGTTAGAGGAAGAGGCAAGAAGGAAGAAGTTAGAAGTAAGAAGTTAGAAGCAAGAAGTAAGAATTTAGACGTAAGAAGGAAGAAGTAAGAAGCAAGAAGTTAGAAGCAAGAAGGAAGAAGTTAGAAGCAAGAAGTAAGAAATAAGATTTGAGATGCTGTTCCTTCCTTTTTCTTACATCTAACTTCTTGCTTCTTACTTCTCCTATGCTTGCTCCTTTTTCCCTTGCTCTTCCCCTGACTTATATACATCAATAATACTTAAGACTTTAATATTTGCTGTTTCAAGGGCTTTCTTTATTTGTGCCATTTTTGCGTCTTCTACCTTTACCATGTAGTTTATGGTCGCCATCTGAATTTTCTCCTTAAATATAAAAAGGTTGTCATTCCCGCATTGTTTTAGCGGGAATCTGGTGTGACATATTATAGTGAAAATAAACTAAAGTCAAATTGACCTGCAAATTGGATTGATACCGCAAAACCTTAATTTTCCCCTCCCGCCCCCTCCACATCCTCCCCCCGTGCGGGGGAGGACTAAGGTGGGGGGGATTTCTTAATAGGCGGGAGGGGATTAAGGGGAGGGGGCAATTGACATTGCTCTTTCTATTATCGCATAATTGCCGGATGTTAAAATCCTTTTTTATACCGCTTCTAATCCTTTTGGTATTAGATAACCCAATCAGGGATGTTATTGCTTATATGAAAATCCCTGTTCTTGTTACTTATATGGGGTGGGTGAGTTATCTTGGAAAGGGATGGATTCAGGGGGTATTCTGTATAGTTATAATGATAATTCCTCATCTCTTGAGGGCAGGGGGGCAAACGACTATTCCCTCCCCCTTGACGGGGGAGGGGCAGGGTGGGGGGTTAACATTAAGTGACGCCGGCAGGAAAGGATTATACAGTGTAGCATTGGCCGGTATCTTTGTGCAGGCGATAAAGTTCCTCATTGGCAGGCCAAGGCCTAAGATAATGGATGTTGTTGGTTTCAGTCTCGGACCAACTATTGCAAGAGGATTTGATTCGTTTCCTTCAGGCCATGCAACCTCATCTTTTGCACTCGCATCTGCAATGGCGCCTTTTTTCCCAAGGCTGAAGTATCCGCTCTATATTTATGCAATCCTTGTAAGTTTCTCAAGGATATATATTAATGCCCATTTTACTTCTGATGTCTTTGCCGGTATCCTGCTTGGTCTCTGGATTGGAAAGATAGTATTGAATTGGGGTATGGAAGATATTAAAACTTTTATTAAAGGCAATGGTGCGGTTATTGGTATTGCCGCTTTAACCTTCTTCCTGTTGTTCTACAATCTCGGTACCCCGGGTTTATTTGATGTTGATGAAGCGGTCTATGCTGAAACAGCAAGGGAGATGGCTGAATCAGGAGACCTGATTACACCACACTATAATTATACAAGCAGTTTTGATAAGCCTGCGATGATTTACTGGCTCATCTCTTCTGCTTTCAAACTTTTCGGTGTAAACGAATTTGCAGCGAGATTCTGGCCTGCGGTGTTCGGGTTAGCCCTTGTATTGATGACATATTATTTTGTTAAACTAATCGGGAATCATTTATGGGGTGTTCTTAGTGCACTGATTCTTGCTACTTCCATTGAGGTAATTGTATTATCCCACGCATCCATAACAGATATGCCGCTTACGCTATTTATTACTGCATCACTCTTCTGTTTCTTTCTGGGATATATTGAACAGGAAGAGGGCGGGAACCCTCATGAGCCAGTGTTTACCAAGGGCGATGAAAATGGGAGCATCCTTCGACAACTCAATATGACACAACCCTACCCTCACCCGGACCCTCTCCCTGAGGGAGAGGATGCTATGATTCCCTCCCCTTCAAGGGGAGGGTTAGGGTGGGGATGGGGTGATTTCCGGACGTGCCATAAACACTGGTGGTACCGCTGTTTCTTCCTCTTTGCCGGTCTTTCGGTTCTTACAAAAGGCCCTGTAGGATTAGTGATTCCCGGCATGATAATTTTTATTTTTTTGTTGATCAGAGGGCATATTAAGAAGGTACTAAAGGAAATCGGATTAACCTCAGGTGTTATAATTTTTCTGTTTGCCTCTCTGCCCTGGTATGTCATGCAGATATGGGTAAATGGGTTCGGGTTTATCAGTGAGTTCCTGATAAAACATAATCTTACAAGGTTTACAGGTGTTGTTTCCGGCCACAGAGGGGCGTTCTATTATTTTATACCGGTTGTTCTTGTGGGATTTTTCCCATGGAGTGCCTTTCTTCCATCAGCCCTGATAAATGCTTTTCGTAAAGTTAGACAACGAGATGTTTTTAATTATAGGGATTCTGTCGTGCTATTCACTGCTATATGGTTCCTTGCAGTATTCGTATTTTTCTCAATCTCAAAGACCAAGCTGCCCGGTTATATATTGCCGCTTGCCCCAGCTCTGGCCATATTAGTAGGGAGATTGTGGGAGGGGTATATTGCAAGTGGCAATAACCCCATCCCCACCCTAACCCTCCCCTTGAAGGGGAGGGGAAGAAACATTGCCCCCTCTCCCCTCAGGGGAGAGGGTCAGGGTGAGGGGTGGTTTAAAGCATCTGCCATCTTCTGTATCATCCTTGGTATTACTATTGCCGCAGGTTTAATATATCTCCCAACCCATCTCACAACTGCTCCTTCCTTATCAAAATACATCTTCGAGCCATTGGAAGGGCAGGGTATATTCTATATCATCGTGGGAATTATCATATTAAGTATGGTGTTGTTTACTGTTTCCTTCAGGACATTGCACAAAAATATATCTTTCGGGATACTGGTAATGATGATGACCATTACTACTTTTCTCCTACTGAACCGTATAGTCCCGATTGCTGATAAATACCTGCAAGCCCCATTAAGAGAATTTGCAATAACAGCCGGTGCCATGTCAGAAAAAGAAAACGGCGAGGTAGCCGTTTATGCATTGAATAAACCGAGCATAGTTTTCTATTCAAGGCAACATGTAGTAGAATTTAAGGCCGGTCAGAAGGAACAATTATCAGAGGCCATTGCCTCTCAAAAGAGGTTATTTATAATTACAAAGGATGCAAATTCAGACTGGCTGTTGAAGAAACCTAATGTCTTTGTAATGGGGCAGAAGGGCGGGTATGTGCTGCTGAGTAATCAGAGGTGAGAGGTAAGCAGAAGCAAGAAGTTAGAAGTAAGAAGTAAGAAGCAAGAAGTTAGAAAACAAATTTCCTCCCTCGTTTATTCCCCCTCCCTTGACGGGAGTGGGCAAACGAAAATCCCCTCCCCCTTGACGGGGGAGGGTCAGGGTGGGGGTGGGCAACGGAGAACTTTGCATGAAAAAAACAATTACAACAATAATCAAGGCATTAATCAGCATTGCTCTGATGGTTTATCTGTTTTCCAAAATAGACATCATGGAAGTCTGGCATCTTTTTCAGAATGTTAAGGTGCCTTATCTTACAGCAGCCTTATTCTTATACATAACAGGCCAGGTAATTTGTGCATGGCGATGGAGGATAATTGCTTTTGTAATGGACTTTAAAAACAGCTATTGGGAATTTATTAAGTACTATTTTGCAGGTATGTTTTTCAGTCTGTTTCTCCCGACCCTTGTAGGGGGAGATATAGGGCGGTGTTACCTTATAACAAAGGGTAACAAAAAGATACGGGAGGCTATCGTCTCTGTACTCGCAGACAGGGGAACCGGACTGGCAGTCCTGTTTCTTATGGCAGGTCTCTCTGTTACCCTGCTCAAATGGGGCAATATCCCGCAACAGCTTGTCTGGGGGGTACTAATAGCAGATGCCTTATTAGTTATTGGAATCCTGCTCCCTTTTTTTGCAGGAGGCTTATTAAACATCATGGGTAAGACAGGTGAATTAGCCTTGAACTTCTGGAAAAAACCCTCTGTGCTTTTTCAGTCTATTCTTATATCCATGCTTTTTCAGACCCTAATAATAATTATCCATGTTTTTATCGGCCTTTCTATTGGGATGCAAATTCCATGGACATTCTACTTTTTCCTCATTCCCCTCGTTGCAACCGTTAGTATGCTCCCGCTCAGCATAAGCGGCATAGGTCTTAGAGAAGGGGCATTTGTGTACTTCTTTTCTTATGCAAATGTTCCAAAGACAGAGGCCCTGACCTTTGCATTCGGCTGGTTTGTGATTGTTCTAATAGCGAGTCTTATTGGCGGATTAGGACTGCTTATAAGTAAAAACGGATTTTCATGGAAGCAGTTTAGGAAACAAGAAACAAACCCGGCAGATATGTAAGTGACAGAAATCTTTACACCTTTAATTATTGTCATATCTTATTGAAATATCAACGATTAAGTAAGTGCCATCTCTTAAAACATCTGAGTTCTTCAGAATAAGTGACAAGAAACTTAACACCGCTAAAATAATATAGAACTTATTGAAATATATAATGTTCTTTAAAGTTCATGTACCAATTCCTGTCCAAAACTTAAGAACAACTCCGATTCAACTGTCAGGAAATTTAACACTTACCTTTGTTAAAAGTTAAAAGTGACGTCTGTAAATTCAATTAATCCCTTGTTAAATCAATATGTTAACTTACAGCTTCTTCCAATGGTATGTATATTGCAACTATAAAAAATAGGGTTACAATATTATTTAATGTGAGCATATCCGTTTCATTTGTTATATTCCGTTACTATAAACAAAAAAAATGAAAATTATTGAATAGGATTTTTTTGTCAGCTAAACTTCTACAAAAAAATAGGTGTCGAAATAGGTGTCTATTTATAAAATTTTAACTTACTTTATTTATTCTTAAATAAAGTATTTAAAGGGGGTCACTATGAAACGTAATATATGGATCGTTATTTTTACAGTGTTAATGAATGTCTCGTGGCTTATTGCCGGCTCGACAGCCGAAGCTCGTCTTATTCCCCCTGTTACACTAAGTTCAGGAGGGAGTCTTAGCATCAGGGCTAAAGTATGTAACTTGGTTTATTTAAAAAATACACCAAGTTTAGTGAAGGTGGTATGTAAGGCAGACCCTATTTATTCTTCACCCAGTTTAGAGGCGATTGAACCCAGTGCAGTCCAGCAAACACCGGCAGTTTGGTTGTGGACTACTGAAATACAAACAGTAAAAGCCAACCAGTGTAATCTGAAAATAACAAAAAAAAGTTATAAGATCGTAAATATATTATGTTCAGGCGTGCTTCCAGTGGATACTGATGGCGACGGTGTCCCTGATTCTACTGACAACTGTCCTCTCGTATTCAATCCTCTTCAGACAGATACAGACCATGACGGTACAGGTGATGCCTGTGATAATGATATAGATGGTGATGGCATAGATAATGCCTCTGATAACTGTCCTCTCGTTGCCAATCCTCTTCAGACAGATACAGACCATGACGGTGCAGGTGATGCCTGTGATAATGATTTAGACGGTGATGGTGTTGTAAATTTAATTGATAACTGTCCTACAGTTTTCAATCCTGACCAAATAGATACAGATGGCTCCGGCGATGGTGATGCATGTGATTTAGATGATGATAACGACGGCGTATTGGATGTATCTGATAATTGTCCTCTCATAGTTAATACTGACCAGGCTGATAATGATGGAGATGGTGTTGGAGATGTCTGTGATGCAGATGATGACAATGATGGAGTTATTGACGGTTCAGACAACTGTTCACTTGTCCCAAATTTAGATCAGACTGATACGGATGGGGATGGTCAGGGTGATGCATGTGACACAGATGATGATAATGACGGGATACCTGATGGCATTGACAATTGTCCATTAGTCTCAAATCCTGATCAGACAGATACAAATCATAATGGAGTCGGCGATGCTTGTGATAGCGATGATGATGGAGACGGTGTACCTGACTCAATAGACAATTGTCCTTTAATCAGCAACCCTGACCAGGCAGACAATGATGCGGATGGTGTCGGTGATGTGTGTGACACTGATGATGACAACGATGGCGTTTTAGATGGAGTTGATAACTGTACTTTTACACCAAATCCAACACAAACGGACAATGATGGAGACGGACAGGGTGATGCCTGCGATACTGATGACGATAATGACGGGATTTTAGATAACAGTGATAATTGTCCGTTAGTAGCCAATCCTGACCAGACAGATACCAATGGTAATGGAATTGGTGATGCGTGTGATGGTGATGATGATGGTGATGGGATACCTGATAGCTCAGACAACTGTCCCCTTGTAGCTAATGCTGACCAGGCTAATAATGATGGTGATGCACAGGGTGATGTGTGTGATGCTGATGATGATAATGATGGTATTTTAGATACATTAGATAACTGTTCTCTTGTTGCCAATCCTTTACAGACAGATAGTGATGGTGATGGTATTGGAGATGCCTGCGATAATGATATAGATGGAGACGGAGTTGACGACACATTAGACAATTGTCCAACAGGTTATAACCCGGACCAGACAAATACGGATGGTGATGCACAGGGTGATGTCTGTGATGCGGATGATGACAATGACGGGGTACAGGATACCGGTGATAACTGTCCATTAAATGTTAATCCAAGCCAGGCTGACCTTGATGGAGACGGACTTGGTGATGTCTGCGATGGTGATATGGATGGAGATGGTGTAGCCAATGTTACTGATAATTGTCCGAGCGTTCCAAATGCAGATCAGGCTGATGCAGACGGGGATGGAATAGGTGATGCCTGCGAGAGCGATTCGGATGGTGACGGCGTCCCTGATTCAACCGATAACTGCCCGGCTGTTTCCAATGCAGATCAGGCTGACAGTGACAGTGACGGTGCTGGAGATGCGTGTGATGCCTGTCCACTTGATGCGGCAAACGATGTAGACGGTGATGGAGTCTGCGGTAACGTAGATAATTGCCCGACGACAGCCAATGCCGACCAGGCGGATAGCGATGCAGACACTATTGGTAATGCCTGCGATGCGTGTCCGCTTGATGCGGCAAACGATGTTGATGGTGACGGAGTTTGCGGTAACGGAGACAACTGTCCTGCAATTGCCAATGCTGATCAGGCAAACAATGACGGCGATGCACAGGGTGATGTCTGCGATACGGACGATGACAACGACGGTGTACTTGATGGTCTTGATAACTGTCCGATGACATCCAATGCCGACCAGGCCAATAATGATGGTGATGCACAGGGTGATGTGTGCGACCCTGATGATGATAATGATGGCGTGCTTGACGGTGCTGATAACTGTCCGATGACATCCAATGCTGACCAGGCAAATAATGACGGTGATGCCCAAGGCGATGTCTGCGACCCGGATGATGATAATGATACAGTGTTAGACGGTGCTGATAACTGTCCCCTGATAAGCAACACTGACCAGACTAATACTGATGGAGATAGTCAGGGTGATGCCTGCGATACGGATGATGATAACGATGGAATACTTGATGGCGCTGACAACTGTCCTCTTATAGCCAATGCTGACCAGGCCAATAATGACGGCGATGCACAGGGTGATGTATGCGATGCAGATGATGACAATGACGGTGTAGCTGACGGAGTTGATAACTGTCCCATGACGGCAAATGCAAGCCAGGCTAATGCAGATGGTGATAGCCTTGGCGATGCGTGCGATGCCTGTCCACTTGATGCGGCAAACGATATAGATGGTGACGGAGTTTGCGGTAACGTAGACAATTGCCCGACGACAGCGAATGCAGATCAGGCCAACAGTGATGGAGATAGTCTTGGTAATGCGTGCGATGCGTGTCCTCTTGATGCGGCAAACGATGCTGATGGTGACGGAGTTTGCGGTAACGTAGACAACTGTCCTGCAATTGCCAATTCTGACCAGGCAAACAATGACGGTGATGCTCAGGGTGATGTCTGTGATACGGACGATGACAACGACGGTGTACTTGACGGTGCTGATAACTGTCCGATGACATCCAATGCTGACCAGGCCAATAATGATGGTGATACACAGGGTGATGTGTGTGACCCGGATGATGATAATGATGCCATAGCTGATACAACTGACAATTGTCCTTTTGTCCCTAATTTCAATCAGGCTGATTTTGACGGCGATGGTATAGGAGATGCCTGCGACCCGGACAATGATAATGATGGTGTGGGTAATACTCTGGATGCCTGTCCTAATACCCCTTCCGGTGCAACAGTAACCATATTCGGATGCAGACCGCCTGATGCGTATGCAGGTATAGCTAAGACAGCTAATGAAGGGACAGCAGTTAGTTTTAGTGATGCCGGTGCATTAGCCCCGGATGGAATTATTACCAGTTATACATGGAATTTCGGTGACTTGACCGGCGGAAGCGGCTTATCACCGAGCCATGCTTATGCTGACAACGGGATTTATACGGTTACTTTTACGGTTACTGATGATAAAGGCGGTTCTGATTTTGATACCCTTCTTGTGACTGTAAATAATGTATCTCCAACAGCTTATGCAGGTTCAGACAGGACAGTCCTGCTGGGAGATCCTGTCTCATTCAGCGGTAGTTTTACTGACCCTGGCAGCGACGATACACATACTTATATCTGGGATTATGGGGATGGAAATACTGATTCCGGCCTGCTTTCCCGAACTCATACCTATTCTGCAAGCGGCACATATACAGCTACATTGACTGTAGCGGACGATGATGGCGGGGTTGGCGTAGATACAGCTTCTATCAGGGTTATAGGCGGGCCTCAGGTACAGTTCAGCTCAAGCCCGATGACAGGGGGAACCGGTACCAGAAGTAATCACTATGTCTATCTGCCGAGCAATCCGTCAACTCCTGTAAGTGTTACGCTGACTTCCGACGACCCAAGTAAATTCCTTTTGGCCCCATACAATACAACTACACCGGGTGCGGCGAGTATTAATGTGACAATACCC
>JACRGV010000104.1 GCA_016212215.1 Nitrospirota bacterium | reverse complement strand
GTACTTCGGCTATTTCCTCATGGGCGAATTCTCTGCCACGATATCTGACCGCCATCTCCATTCATCATGTTGTACCATAGATGGCAACCAGAACGCAAGTAGTTTTTTCGTGTCACCACGCCTCACTGAAGGGTTACGTAGTAGTGGGGGTATTGGAAGCGAGAGAGGAAAAGGCACAGGTGGAGAAAAAGGAAGCGGAGAAGGAGAAAAACCTGGGGGTGGAGGTTCAGAGTCTAAACCAAAACAAGCTTTTCCCAAAGTATTACTCTCTGGAATTGATAAAGACCCATTTAATCCTTACGAAATTCTAACCCTGGCTGACAGACAGCCTCCTGTTTATCAGAGACCGCAAGATGTTCCTGCGGGAATATATTGGATAAACACATCAAAAAAGCTTGCTCAACATATCATTGAAAACTACGGTGTCAAGCATATGAAATGGCGTGATTATCATTTCCAAAGAATGATAGATGTAATTTGCAAGGAAGCCCTCCACAAGCTGGAAAAACAAGATCCTGACAATTTTAACGCTGACAGAGTAGATGCTGAAATTGTTGATAAATTAGTAAGTAAAGCTCATGATAGTGCTGTGGAATCTCTTGGTGATTACCTATTTGAGGAAGAATACAAGACACCACGGGAAGAACTCCTTGAAAGAATATCCGGGCTTAAGAGTCTCGATCCGGAAGAACAAAAGAAACTGTTAAATGAGATAGAAGAAGCCATTACAATTATTAAGAGTAAGAAAGGATAGAAATGGAAAGTGGTGTTGATAATCAATCTAAAAGACCCGATATGGAGGGAAATGATATACTTGATACGCCCATTGATGAAATTCCTCTTTCAGTAAGAGCCCACCACGTTCTTAAAACAAATAAACTTAAAACTGTAAAAGCTGTATTAGAATTCGGACTTAACAATCTTTTTAATCTTCGCAATGCTGGCAAAAAAACAGTTAGAGAAATATCTGATGCTATTAAGCCATTTATTCAGGAATACAGCAGTCTTAAACTATGTAAAGAAACTCCTACCGCTGAGGCTCAAACCAGGGTAGATAATTGGTCAACTAAGGAAATCTCATTTATTGATGCCATAAATACTATTCTTACCTCTATAACTCCAAAACATTTGTCTATAATTGAATTGAGATATGGATATAGTGATGGGAAATGCAGAACCCTTGAAGGAATAGGTAATATGTTTGGTCGCACAAGGGAGAGGGTGCGACAAATTAAAGAAAGAGAAATTAAAAAAATAAGGCATTATAAAAGAAGTTCACAGGTACTTATAGAAAATATCGAAAGACTGCTTCTTCAATATAATGGGATTATAAGTATTAAAGATATGGTAGGTGATGGATATTTTACTTCAGGAACTGAGAATCAACTAATCTTCTTGATTAACCTTTTTGAAGACCTTTATAAGGAACGGTATAGAATTATTTTTAAAACATACCTCACTTATCTTAATGATGAAGAAATTGAAAACTTACACAATAAAATAAGAGAGGCTCTCTTAAAATGCCGATTCCCATTAGATGAAAAAACTTTCCTAAAAAATATTATTTCTTCGATTGGCTCTATATCTGAAGATTATTTAACCTATCATCTATTGCATAACAAACGTATTTTAATATCGAATGGAAAGGTCTTGTCTCCTGGTAGACTCTCCATTTCACAGCGTGTAAGAAGAATTATTATGAGAGATATCGACAGACCCTTACATTATTCAGAGATTACTAAACTGTATAGAAATCACTTTAGTGATGTAATAACTGGATATTCAGATATTGAGCATGCAGTACATTCTCGAATTGGTGACTCTAAGGATTTTATTATTGTTGATAAAGGCACATTTATGTTAATAGAAAAGTTCAAAGTTGCAGAAAATATCGAAGAAATTGTAAAAGTATCAAGAGAGATCTTGAAAAAGTTGGGAAATATTTCTGATACACGGTATCTCATAAAGGAAATAAAAAAGGGGGGATAAGTATCGGAAATCTTAATGCATATTCTTTAAAGCCGATCTTGCTTGAGTATCCAGCTTTTATAAAATATAGAAAATTTGAAATAGGGATAGAAGAGTTTGCTGACAGATACGAAAGGAAAACTCTTGCTGAGTTAATTTTTGAGGTTATATCCTCAGTTAAGGAACCTATGCATGTAAAAACTATATGGAAGGAAATATCGAAACAAAGGGGTTTCCCTGAATATGCCGTTGCTCAGCGGCTGGATAAAGATTTAAAATTTATTCGGACTGGGCCAGCAACTTATACAGTGTCTAAGAACATTGCTCAATATGAAGAAAAACGTAAAATCATAATTAACTTTACAAAAGAATGGATACAGTTAAAAGGAAATGCTGTCTCAGCTTTCTTTGTTAGCGAAGTTTTACAGTCGACAGAAGAAATTAAAGACTTATTTTCAGGGCTGGTAGAACATGTTCTCTCTACAAGTCCGGAATTTATCAGATTACCAAATGGATTTTATGGCTTGTCTAAGAAAGAAGATTTACGAACCATTTAAAATGGCGGTAAAAATGAAAGCACGAAATTTCACAACGTATATAATTTCCACACATGGGGCGTGACAGGACTGACGAGAGTACAAAAATGCGATTAAAAACACGGCAAGATATAACAAAAAATAATATTATACATCTATTAGATGAACATCATTATATTTTAAGAAAATATAATGTATTGAGAATTGGCTTATTTGGCTACTATGTCAGGGGGGAACAAAAAAAGGATAGTGACATAGATTTTCTTGTTGAATTCGATCTAACTGCTTTCGGCAAAGACTTTGATGGTTATTATGACAACTTTATGGATTTGGTTTCGTACCTTGAAGACCTGTTCGGTAGAAAAGTGGATTTAGTAACCATTGGTAATCTAAGCCCATACATCCAACCCTACGTTGAGAAAGAGGTAAAGTGGTATGAAGGATGACAAGATATTTCTGAGGCACATTCTGGATGAGGTAAATTTTCTGATGCAGAGCACTGATAGCATAAGTTTTGAAGAGTTTAAAAAAGATGAGATCATAAAGAGGGCATCTACCAGAAGCATCGAAGTGATTGGTGAAGTGGTGAAAAATATTTCACCTGATTTCAGGAAGAAGTATAAGGATATTGAATGGAAAAAGATTGCAGGGATGCGAGACAAGGTTATCCACTTCTATTTTGGAGTAAACTGGGATGTTGTATGGGATGTGATAAAAAATAAGGTGCCAAAGCTGAAAGAACAGATCGAGAAAATTTTTGGTGAAGCTGATGCCCCCTCACCATAGTCCCATTCACTTTCAGGTACTCGATACTCGCAGGACAATGTTTACTCTCACAACAGAAGAAACCACAATTTTAAAACAGTTAGTAAAGGAGATAGAGCATGGATAAAGAATTATTTACGGAACTTACCAAAAGCCTTAAAGAGGCAGCGGCAATCTCTCGTAAAGAATTGAAACCTTCCATGAAATTCAATGTAGAGGTTCTTGATGTAAAAGAAATCAGGCAAAAGACGGGACTATCACAGACCATGTTTGCCCAACTAATCGGGGTAAAAGTAAAGACCTTACAAAATTGGGAACAGCATCGCAGGCATCCGAGAGGTGCTGCTGCAGCCCTGCTCACTATAGTATCACGTGAACCCAAGGCAGCCCTTAGAGCTCTTTATGGGTAAAGTCTCCATCCGGCACAGTTTACTGTTATAGAACCTGTCCGTGAATTTGACCTTGCCCGCTCACCATGTATCTTTTTCAATTGCCGACCTTTTTTCTCCAAAATGTTACACAAATCTCTTCCTGATATGCTTTTCATACAGCAATTTCCATTACTCTATCTTCCGGCTTTAATTCAATGCCATCTATGTCAACAGATAAGCAAGCCTCTATTGCTTCATAAATATTTTGAAGTAACTCATCCCATGTATCTCCTTGAGTATGACAGCCTGGAATAGAAGGAACCTCAGCCCAAAATCCTCCTTCTTCTGCGTTGTGTACTATTACCTTGAGCTTCATATTAACAGACCCCCTTTACCGTCTATATTATTTTATCTTATTTTTATCTATCGAGGTTAGAATAACAATATGAAATCTTGGTGTCAATGGAGATTTGTCGTATTTACCACAAAAAACGAGGATCAAACATGTTTCATTTGAGCTTGCTAAAGCCGGGTAAATTATAATTTATGAATTCCATCCCGAAATACAATCCGATTCAGGCTATCTTTATAAAAGTATCCACGACAGACAGTCAGTTATTTACGGATTAGTTATGTGGCCATGCTTCAGCGGCTTCCGGACAGGGCCGGTAAATATCAGCCTCAGAATAGGAGAAAGATTCCTGCATATTTTGTGTTAGTCTACTTATGAGTAAAATTACTCAATCATTGAGTATTAATTGACTACTGTTATGATTACTGCTATATTTATTCATCATGTATACAAGGCCGCTTGTCCAAACGCTTGCCGATTCATTGAAAAAACGTATTCCGGTATTTCAGGTATTAACCGGGCCGCGTCAAGTTGGAAAGACTACCATTGCACAACAGGTGATGGAGGAATTATCATATCCGTCAGTGTATGCAACAGCGGACAGTCCATTGCCGCCCGGGCCGGAATGGATTGAGACGAACTGGCGGTTGGCACAGGTTGAGTTTGAAAGGCACAAAAAGCCTGTACTCCTTGTGCTTGATGAGATTCAGAAGGTTAGGGGATGGAGCGAGACACTTAAATACTGCTGGGACGAGGGTAGGCGGAGTAAGTATGATATTCGGATTCTTGTGCTTGGGTCTTCAGCACTATTACTGCAGGAAGGGCTGACGGAGAGCCTCTCAGGGAGATTTTTCCTGAACAGATGTATGCACTGGTCGTTTAAGGAATGTAATGATGCATTCGGCTGGGACTTGAGGAAATGGCTTTATTTTGGAGGGTATCCGGGTGCAGTTGTATTTATAAAGGATGAACAGCAGTGGAAGAGATATGTTCTGGATTCTCTTATTGAAACAGTATTGGCCCGAGATGTGCTGCAGATGCAAAAGATTGCCAAGCCTGCACTTATGCGGCACCTGTTTGTACTTGCGGCAACATTCCCTGCTCAGATATTTTCATATAATAAAATGCTCGGGCAATTGCAGGATGCAGGTAATACTACGACACTTGTTCATTACCTGAGACTCCTTGAGACGGCCTTTCTTGTCAGTGGTATGGAGGTCTATTCAAAGGGGCAGATACGAAAACGCGGGAGTAGTCCTAAACTGATACTCTGGAATAATGCCCTGATAAATGCCATTTCGTCAAAGACATTTCGTGATGCTGTAGGTGATTCCGCATGGTGGGGACGTATTGTTGAAAATGCAGTAGGTTTACATCTCTGTAATGGACTATCAGGTACTGAATACAGCATTACTTATTGGCGGGATGGTGACAAGGAGGTTGATTTTGTTGTCTCACGGGGTGCTGAGTCATGGGCAATAGAGGTAAAAAGCGGAAGAACGGGTAAGTTATCGGGGATAGAACACTTTCGACGTAAATATAGCAATGCTAAGGCGATAATTATTGGTGCAGGTGGGATTCCTCTGGAACAGTTCTTTATGTCTGATGCTGATGTATGGTTCAGTAAGAAATGAGTAGTGCTTAAAGTTTTTTTCTGACAGCGTCCTTTTCTGTTACAGGCTACCTCTTGTGAGGTATGAATATCTTCATCCGAACGCCACGTCAAGCACCATCATCACAGCAAATCCGAGCATGGCGCCCATAGTTGCAAGGTCAGTGTTGCCGTTACGCTGGGACTCGGGGATTAGTTCTTCTACTGTTACAAATATCATGGCACCTGCGGCAAAGGATAGTGCGTAAGGCAGGATTGCCTTCGAACCTATAACTATGGCAGCCCCTATTACACCGGCGATGGGTTCTACTATTGCTGATAGTTGTCCATACCAGAAGCTTTTAAGACGGGACATCCCCTCACGCCTCAAGGGCATGGATACTGCTAATCCTTCAGGGAAATTCTGAAGCCCGATGCCGATAGCCAGTGCAATTGCACCGGCAAGTGTGGCAGAGGGGATTCCTGCTGCGGCTGAGCCGAAGGCAACTCCTACTGCAAGGCCCTCAGGTATATTGTGAAGGGTTATGGCAAGGACGAGCAGTGTGCTTCTCTGCCATGATGTCTTTATACCTTCCACCTCATTCATGGAGAAACCGCTGTGCAAGTGAGGGAGTATCTTATCAATTATCCTTAGAAAGACTGCACCGGACAGAAACCCTATAGTTGACGGAAGCCAGATTGGGATGCCTCTGCCTGCTGACATCTCAATAGCAGGGGCAAGCAGGGACCAGTAACTTGCGGCAATCATAACACCTGCGGCAAAACCGAGCATCCCGTCAAGGACTTTAGCGCTGACAGTCTTTGCCATAAAGACTACGCCGGCCCCAAGTGCAGTAACCCCCCAAGTGAAGCCGGTAGCAATCAGTGCTTGTAATATCGGATGAATGGTTTTGAGATACTCGACCAAGTTATCTTACCATTAAAAAAATTACAGCCAGACCGGCAAGCAGGACAAGGACATTCAAGATTACGGAAAACTGGTGAACACTCCTGAACTTTTTTTGAAGTGTCTGACTCATTGATGTATCCACATTAGCCCTTATCTGAAGCCGTAACTTCCTTGCCTTGGCCGCTGACACCAGCCCAAGATAAAATGTAAGAACAGTCATGAAGGCCAGAAGGGTTATCCTGTCCCATGGATAAAATTGATCTTTACCCGACATTATGACTATGGTTACAAGGGATGCAATACCGCAGATATAACCCATAATCCAGTATTTCGGGAATATGTCTCCAAGCACATCACCGGCCGCATCTCTCGGTAGTACCTTGAATATGCTTGGGGCGCCTATAACAACAAGGAATATCATCCCGCCAATCCATGTTACAAGTGACAGCAGATGTATGAAGTTGATTATTACCATATCAATTCTGCCACCGTTTAAGTTTAGGTATGAATGTATTTGCTATAACCTTTGCCTTTTCCTCTGACATATTGTCAATACCTGATAGAAAACCGATCACCTTGCTTATCATCTGGTCCATTGTAAGATCAGGATCAGTAAACACCCCGTTCTCAAAACAGTAAAAGCAATACTCCCTGTTCTTTGTCCCATCTGCATTTGTCCCCTGGTCTTCCTTCCTCCCCAACGGAATACCACAGCTCTGGCAAGTCGGCCCCTCCATACTTCCTGGTTCCATATCTATCCCCTCCTTGTAATTTGTAAAAGTTTTTAATTGATTTAGTATTATTGATGCAACTGGGTCAAAAAGTAAAGTGAAAAGAGAATTATTAGCGGGAGATACGCATAAATTATTACGAAACAATAATCCTGAAAGATTGCGTTGCAAATCATAATATCCGGGATATCAAAACATTCAGGGAGTTTGTTAATATAATGTAATGGAAATGGGATGGCTATTGAATATCCCTATGAGTCGGCCGGAAACAGGGCATCTCACAACCTTTTAGATATGCTCCAGTATTTCCACAGTAAGGAAGTGCCTCTACAGTAGTCGTACAGGAGCTTGTGATGTTGGGCACAGGGTGTCAGACACCCTTGGTCCTTGTTCTCTGAGGATTTTGAAGTTGAAAAGATAAAGATTTATGCGGGCACTCTTTACCGATGGTTGTTGAGTGATGACATCAAACAAAATCTCTATTGACAGCAAAATCTCATCCTGCTACCTTATCCTCAGAAAAGCAATTTTCTATTGCATATTGCAGATATGCACGATCAAGTTTTGGCAAGTTTTGGCATAATAAGCATTAAAGGAGGCGAACATGCAGACAGCAAAACAAGAGGTTACCGGTCTTCTCAATCGTTTACCAGAAGACTGTTCTCTGGAAGACATCCAGTATCATCTTTATGTCCTTCAGAAGATTGAACGAGGAATGAAGGATGTGGTAGAAGGACGGGTATATACTCAAGAAGAAGTCGAAAAGAAGATGTCAAAATGGCTCGAAAAGTAATCTGGTCTTACGAAGCTACTGCCGACCTCGACGCCCTTGCAGAGTATATTGCTCGTGATTCAACGTTCTATGCTGCATCATTTGTTCAGGAAATCCTTACTGCAAGTCGTTCACTTGATATATTCTCTGAAAGGGGGCGAATAGTCCCGGAATTTTCTGATCCCAATATCCGGGAACTTTTTGTGATAGATTATCGCTTGATTTATAGTATCGAAGAACAGTGTGTTGATATTTTGGGACTTATTCACGGAAGACGTGATTTAAAAAAGCTTTGGGAGATAGAACAAAGAGGAATTTGACTGGATAGGGTTGGACCTCGCTATCCTTCTGATTAGTTTATGAAAATCAAAAGGTTATTATGGTCCGACCCCGATTAGACACGGTTCAACGCAGAAAGCAGCGGGGCAAGTATTTCCTCTTTAGAGGACATTATATGCCCTTCTGAGACGATTCCACCTGTCCCTTAATTTCTCTTCCCCTTCTGACAGAGACTTATGCCAGCCGAGCTCTTTAACTGAAGCCATAAGAGCTGCAAGCTGCTGTAATTTCATTTCCATTGACGTCCTTCGCAGTTCCTCATGCTCAAAGGCATTTATCGCCTCCCAGCGTTTCTTGAATTCAATGGCTTCTTTCTTTGTAATCTTCATTTTACAGTTCCTTTTCAATAATTAGGCTCTTGCAAAAGCATACAAATGTTTTCATCACCGCACCGCCCTGAATTTTATTTATTGTTAAAGCGATTATAGCAATTGGACACCATACATTCAACCGGAAGTTTGTATGGTTGTGTTTGTAAAATAATAAATAAAAATTGTCGAAGAATTTTCTTGACAGTTAAAATACGATTTGCTAACATCCTGCTCATAAGTTGAAATATGGTTTTCATTAAGACCTTTTAGAGTTAAACAACGAGTTGGTTTTACAGGATGGTTTGAGATGATTTTCTCTTCCACAAGCTATATCAGGCCCGCAACTTTCAGTCAGTCAGTCAGTCAGTCAGTCAGTCAGTCACCGTTTAACCTATCAATTATTTTTATATTTCTGGATTTCTTCACAAAGCCGGGCCGGGGGAGACCCTAATCTTGTCATTCCCGAAGTTTGTTGTCGGGAATCTGATTTTAAATTATATCCGTCCCCGAATGCTTTTATCGGGGATAGAGGCATTCGGGGATGGCAGAAGCGGAGATTTTCGTAGCGTTGGGGTTTACCCCCAACGTCTCAGGACTAACCTGGAGGTCTACGACAAATGAGCCTTAGACGTCTGAAGGTGGAAGGAAGAGGTAAGAAGGCTGAAGACTGAAGGTAGATAGACTGAAGGTATTCCTAACAGTCTTCAGTCTAACAGCCTTCAGCCTAAATAAAGGAGACACACTATGCATAAAACAAAACAAGCTATCTTAATGACAGCAATATTTATCTTATTCCTGCCGGTCTTTGCCCTCGCCGGTGCAGGCACGGTTGATCTTCCCAAGACAGGCCAGACGACCTGCTACAACTCATCCGGTGCAGTGGTTGCCTGTCCCGGCACTGGTCAGGACGGGGATGTACAGGCGGGTGTTCCCTGGCCCAGTCCAAGATTCACGGTCAGCACGGATGGTTACTGCGTCACAGACAACCTTACAGGTCTGATGTGGGTAAGGTCGCCTGACAGTCTAACGAGGACATGGCCGCAGGCACTGGATTATGCCAATGGTTTAAGCCTGTGCGGTTATACAGACTGGCGCCTGTCCAATGTCAACGAGCTTGAGAGTCTGATAAATGCAGAACAGTCTAATACGGCTACATGGTTGAACACGCAGGGATTCAGTAATGTGCAGTCTTACTACTACTGGTCGTCTACTTCTCTCGCCTACTACACGAGCTACGCGTGGATCGTCCATATGTGGAGTGGCGGCGTGAACAGCGGCAGTAAGTCCGACCACTTCTACGTGTGGCCGGTACGTTCTGGACAGTGATTTGGTAATTTGACTATTTGGTTATTAAAAGAACATGGCACAGTATGAACATCTCCCAATATACAAAAAGGCGTTTGATATGACTATTTACATTGAAAACGCAGTGAGAGGTTTTTCAAGGTATCACAAATATACACTGGGTACAGATCTCAGGGATATATCCCGCTCGGTAGTGAGGCTTGTTGTCAGGGCAAACTCCGAGAGGGAGAGGCTTGCCACTCTTGTGCAGTTGAGAGATACGATTGAAGAACTAAAGGTTACGGTCAGGGTGTGCAAGGAGGTAAAGGCATTTAGAAGCTTCAATACCTTTAAATATATGATGGAGGAGGTAATCTCCCTGGGAAGACAGAGCGAGGGATGGATAAAGAGTTGTGCTTCAAAACCCCCTCCCCTTGCGGGAGGGGGCAGGGGGAGGGGGGATTGATGATGCCGGAGCTGACCTTCTTTAACAGATTGTCAGGTGTGCATAGTAAAACCACTGTGCGCCCATCCCGCCCTTCGGGCATTGGCAGGCAATCAGGCATACCCTTACGGCAGGGATTGCCTGATGAAGAACTCACAAGTGGATGGGCAAATGTGCAGTCTAACAACTACTGGTCGTCTACTTCTAACGCCAACAACACGAACAATGCGTGGATCGTCAATATGTGGAATGGCAACGTGAACAACAACAATAAGTCCAACAACAACTACGTGTGGCCGGTACGTTCTGGAGAGTGGTTAACCCCCCTTTTCTCATTTGATGCCCTCTACAGAAGTTATAGGTTATCGGTTCTTTCTCAGAACGAGTGGGTAAATAATATTCCCTCCCCCTTGACGGGGGAGGGTTAGGGTGGGGGTGATTCTATGGGGGACAGGATAACAACATTGGGAAAAGCCCTCAGGAAAAGACTAACAGATGCGGAACAACTGCTCTGGAGTCATTTGAGAATGAAACAGATGGAAGGGTTGAAATTCAGAAGGCAACAGCCCATAGACAAATACATAGTTGATTTTGTTTGCTTTGAAAACCGCATTATTATTGAAGTGGATGGTGGTCAACATGCCGCAGAAAACAATAAGGATATAGAAAGAGATAAATACCTTCAACGATATGGATTCAAGGTGTTAAGGTTCTGGAATAATCAGGTCTTACAAAATACAGATGAAGTTTTAGCGGTAATAAGGGATGGCTGCTTAGCTCACCCTCCCCTTAATCCCCTCCCGTCAAGGGAGGGGAAAGAAAGAATGTGATTCATTGCAGATTATGGTTTACCCACTTGAAATGAGAAAGAATCTCAGGGGATTTGTTGCTGACAGGTTAAACCTCTCCCTGAATGACAAATACAATAAAATTGTCCCTGTCTCAAATGGGATAGACTTTCTGGGCTATATCATCAGACATGACTATATGCTTGTGAGACGGCGGGTCGTAAATAATCTGAGGGCAAAACTTGAGTTGTTTAAAAAGAGGCTTGTATCCCCCACCCTTACCCTCCCCCGCAAGGGGGGAGGGATGGGAGGGGGGATGCAG
>JACRGV010000103.1 GCA_016212215.1 Nitrospirota bacterium | reverse complement strand
TGTGAGCCGAAGGCTCATGTGGGTTCATCCGAAAATGACCCCAAGTAAGCAGTAAGCGGTAAGCAGTTAGCAGATAAAGACTGCCTTTCCTGTTTACTGCTCACTGCTTACTGTTTACTATTTTCATTTCCCTTTGTGAGCCGAAGGCTCATGTGGGTTCATCCGGGAATCCTCTACGGCGGGGTAAGAAAACCCCGCCTATCCATATCTAAGAGGATAGGCGGGACATTCTTGTCCCGCTGATTTTCATGGCCCTTTGTGAACCCTGGTTCATGACGGTTCATCTCTTACTAATCACTATCCACTTTCTTTAGAGCGCTTCCTGCAGTTTCCTTGCCTCCAGATACGACAACACCGGCCCGTTCTGGCACAGGTATATGCCGTTAATCTGGCAGTGGCCGCATTTGCCTATGCCGCATCGCATCCTACGTTCCATATCAAGAAAGATATTCCCCTCAAACATCTTCTTTGCCAAAAGCTCCTTTACCACAAATCTATACATAACAGGCGGGCCTACTACCGCCGCAATAGTATTCAAAGGATCTATTGTTATGTACTTAAATAATCCTGTTATAACACCCACATGGTTCTTCCATGAGGGTGCAGCTATATCAACGCTGACATGCATCTCAATGGAATGGTCTTCTTCCCACATTGCTATCTCTTCTTTAAACAATATGTCCTCAGGTCTTTTGGCACCGATAAGAAGTATCAGACGTCCATACCTTCCCCGTTCATTCAATACATGCTTGATAAGAGACCTTATTGGTGCAAGACCAAGCCCGCCAGCAATAATAAGGATGTCCTTTCCTTCAATCTTCTCAAGCGGGAACCCGTTGCCATAAGGCCCCCTGATACCTATCCTGTCATTAACAGAGCTTCTGTGGATAGCCCCTGTAAGATTTCCTATTGAGCGGATACAGAGTTCAAAGGTGTTGCCTGAATTTACCGGCGGAGAAGAGATTGATATTGGTGCCTCACCAATCCCGAACATTGAAATAAGAACAAACTGGCACGGCCTGTGTTTAAACCCATTCCCATTATCCAGCCTGACAGTAAACAACTTCTCCTTATCAGTCATCTGCCTGATACCAACTATAGTCGCCGCCATCGGCACAAGATTGGATTTTTGCGTTTCCTCACCCATTATCTTTCCTCTAACTTCTGATTTCTTGCTTCTGACTTCTTGCTTCTTGCTTCACAGCCTTCAACCTACCTACCCATCACATGATTAAATATCTCAACAATACTTATCTTCGCAATACAATGCTCAATACACCTTCCACACCCAACACACCCGGACTTTCCAAACCTCTTTTTAAGATAGACCTCTTTCTTAAATACCCTATGCCTTACCCTTTCAGCCGCACTCTTTCTGAAATTTTCACCGGTCGCAACCTTGCAAAATCCCCTGAGCTGACACCCGTCCAGTTTTCTGTGCCTGCTCCCCTCCTCCATATCCGGACACACCTCATCAGCAACATCAAAACAATAACAGGTCGGGCACACGATATTACATGCCCCGCATGATACACATTTCTTCCCCTCTATTGCCCATATCTCATCATTGTAAGATTCTTTCAGTACATGGGACAGCATTTCCATATCGCCGTTGACTGACTTCTTAAACCCCTTCTTCCTATCCTCTCTTACCTTTAACAGCCTTAACCAGTCTTCATACCCCGCCCTTATAAAATAATCATAGCCATTAACAATCTCCATGCCGGCATCCGTTACAACATTTACATAATATCTCTCACCAAGGTCAGTAAAGAAGAGGTCATAACCTTTGTATGCAATGTGATACCCCTTATCAAAACAGAGAATATTATCCTCCTTACACGGCTTCAGGCACTCATATCCGATGATTACAGAAGCACGCCTCCTGGCAAGATAGTTCACATCCGCAGGCTCTTCTGCCAGAACTTCATCCATAATATTGATTGCATTAATGTCACAGGGATGTATAAATGTAAGCACCTGCTTATTGGCCTGAACAACAGGTTTCATGCTGTTTATATCTTTAAGATTAAATTCAAGAAGTTTTTCATTGTCAGGATATAACCACTTTACCGGCGGCAGAATTGTAGTGTTATATTGTGCAGACACCTCGGACGGGCTATTTATCTTATCAAATATAAAACGTCCATCCCTGGCTACCGGGGCGATAACGTCAAAGGAGGAGAGAAGGTCAAGGACGAATCTATCAACATCTTTGTGTTTGATAGTCACATCCATTATGCCTGAATCATAGTTTTTTCATTCGGCAAAGTCAAGGGATTAAATAACAGGTGATAGTGACACCAAAACCATGACAAAAGAAATATGGTGGTCTAATTTACAGGAGGTAAAATCGGGCATACATCGCTCTACCCGGTAGCTACCAAGCTTTATGGCCTGAAACCTGCATATAAAATATCCATATATTTTAAAAATTAATAGTGTGTTGTCAAAATAAATGCTTGACATCACATACTCAATTAGTCTAAATTGCAACTATGAAAGACTTCAAACAACTTTTAAGTAAAATACAGGATGAGCGGTTCATCCATAATATCTCAGAGCTTACTTATGACAGGCTCTTTGCCCTGTGGCATTTAAGTCCCTCAGTTGAAAAGCAGTTGAGTGAAATCATCTCTAAGGTAATAATAGGGTTGTTTATATTAAGATACCTGGGACACGTTAATGAAGAGGTTGTTAAGGAATCGGGCCTTCAAAACAGACTGACTTCAAAGGACCTCTCCGATACTAAAAAGATATCCGCTTTGATGAAGGATTTAAGTAATTCAAAACGGTTTAAGTTAATACTCGAAAAAGAGATATTACCCCTCCTGCAGGATATTATTGAAAATTCAAAGGCAAATAACATGACAGACCTTGTCAGGCTTGCACATACAGGGGATTATTTCTCATCAGCCCTTGAAGATATGAAAGGTTCAGGCGATTTTGAATACCAGTTGTGGCTTGAATCAGTACCGGAATATTATGATAAAGACATGATGCACATGTCTTTAAAGAAAAACTCCACTGCCATTAAGCCAAAAAAGAAGAATCAATTAATGCTGGATAAATGGGTAACAAACCTTCATCTGCACACATCAACTACAGATGCAGAATTTACTGATGGAAACACCATATCCTTAAAACCCTGGTTTCATGAACGCCGCAGACCTCCGGTCGGCTTTAACAGATGGATTAAAGAAAACAGGGAAAACAGACGCACTGCCGGAATAAATTAATAATAATACCTTAGTAACAATTACCTACGTTGGATATAATAGAGAAGATAAAAGACATAGACTGTTACCTCAAGAACATTACTGCCAGCAGGCCGGATGTAATCCATGAGGATGTTTTAAGACAGTTTGAGATCAAACGTGACGTATCTCATGAAGTCAACCTGCCTAAGAGAAAAAGCGAACACTTTTCCGTTGAGGTAACAGACAGTATAACCTTTTCCCCTAAAGAAGGCCCATTTAAGGTAGAGATAGTTATAGGCGCAGCAATTACCCTTTCGGAGCCTATGACCCCAGGTGAAATAACAAAACTCATAAATATACAGAAAAACAAGCTATCAATCATTAACCAGTGTCTTCCGCATTCCTCATCTATTACAGCACTTATAACAGACAAGATGGGGTTTTCACCTGTAATATTCTCGTCAAGGATTGCCATGGATACGAAAGAATTCACTAATGCGAGTAGAGTTCCCGGTAGACGAAAAAAGTGAACGATATTTAAGAGAATTAGAAGAAGATGAGGACATAAGCGCCATAAACTCCTTCCTCCTCTCTAAAAGGGGTGAAGACTTTTCCAACTACGCATCAATTATCTGCTTCTGTTTTAAAGAAAAAGACCTGATGGACCTTAACAGTGTTACCACGCTCCCTGATAAGGTAAAAATCTGGGCAAAGAAAAAGATGCTTGAGAATGACCCTACTTTCATGGATTTTTTCAAACACCTTTTTTCCCTGTATTCAAGTTTCTCACAGACTGAGGAAGGGCTTTCAATACTCGGGAAGAGGAGGAGCCTTTTCCCTGAGATATATCTCTTCCACAGGATAAAAGATAATTATGCTTACAACCCAAAAAACATTATACGGCGTGACAGCTATGTCATTATTGATGACTGGGATACAAGAAAGAACAGGTCAAAAGATGAGGGGCAAAAGATAGATATTGGTGCATGGGACCCTATCAAGGAGACCGGCCAGTGCTATGAGTGCAAGGTTAAATTCTACATGAAAGAAAAGGAGCACCAGTTGAAGTTCTTAGAGGAGATACGTGACCGCTCTAAGGGTAAGATTCATGTCTTTCTGGCAAGCTTCGCCCCAAAGAAGACTATTATCAGACAGCTCCAAAGTTTCTTTCCCGGCCGGGACCTGAGCAAGATCAATATATTCGGTATTGATGAATTAAAAAATCTATAGCATCTCCTCCCCAACCTCATGATGTGATGAAGAGCCGAACCGTTCGCGTTCTTTTTCAATCTGTTCAAGTTCCTCTCTCTTCTGCTTACATTCAATGCAATAAACTGCAAACGGGAGCGCCTTCAAACGTGCCTCACTGATCTCTGTATCACAATCCGCACAAATACCATAAGAACCCTCTTCAAGTTTCTGAAGCGCATGTTCAATCTTTTCAAGAGTATCTTTTCTCAGATCTATAAGCGTAAGACCTGTCTCCTCAGCAAGGTCTGTGAGTGCCTTATCACCTTCATCAAGAGCAGTGTCCATCTCCTTTTTATATTCTCTGCCGAGCTGTTCAAAGAGCTTTTCTTTCACATCATTCCAGATTACACGTTTCTTTTCGAGCAGCATCTTTTTCAGTTCCTCTTTCTTCTTATTTGTCATCATCGGGTATCCCCCTCCTTCCGGTTAACAATCACGACATCAATTTCATCCGAAAATCCCTTCCGGCGGGGTAAGAAAACCCCGCCTATCCACATATTGATTGAGGATAGGCGGGACATTCCTGTCCCGCTGATTTTCATGGCCCTTTATGAAATCCCGTTTCATGTGGGTTCACTCGAAAATCTCCGTAGCTCACCCCCAACCTGACCCTCCCCTCTCAAGGGGGAGGGTCAGGTTGGGGGATTTCATTCCTCAATCAACAAACTGGATACTTCCCTTCCAATAATTCATCACAGAAAACATCCATCTCCGACAGCTCCCTATCTATTACATCTTTTACCTTTTTTGACACCGCTGCAAAAGATGCCTTGTGTTCAGGTAATATCTGTGCTGATATAACAGCTGGCTGATCAACAGGGTTGCCTATCCGGCTTCCAAGCCAGACATATATCTCCTTGATCCCGTCAACACTCTCGTAAATCTTATGTGCCATTTTGTGGGTCAGTATATTGTAAATCTTCCCAATATGGCTTACTCCGTTTTTGCCTGCTGCGGCCTCTGCTGCTGAGGGCCTGTTTAATGCAATTATCCCGTTTACCCTGTTACCGCGGCCAACTTCGCCTGAATCGGCATCTTCAGCAGATGTCCCTGTAACACTAAGATACAAACCGTTAAGCCCCCTTCCCTTTCTGTCTAAGGTGTTAAAATATACCACAACCTTACCAGAACTGATACATTTATCAAGGACAAATTCTTCTATCGCCTTATGCACAATATCCTTCTTCATAAAGTAATCGGATTCATCCGCTATGTACCTGTCTATAAACGGCATAGCTACTGTTAATGCAAGTTCACTATCCTTTCTGAATGCCATTATCTTTATATCCTCGCCGGTCTCAGGGAATCTTTCCTTGAACTCATTTGAGTTCATGTACATCTCCGTTTCAAGCACTGTTATCTCTGTCCCTGTAAGCGGGGCGTAGCCGACTGCTGCTGAGGTATCATTTGCCTCAAACACACCTTCCTCACGACTGAAAATATCCTGAAGCTCCTGGGACGTCTGTCTAATCTCCACTTGATAAGTTACATGATTATCAGGGTCAACAAATCTAAGGTTATCCCTGAACCACTGCTTTGCAGTAGCAATTGCAATATCGCCGATTGGTATTGTTTCATTCCCAACTTTGAAGGTAGCCCTGTCGCCAAAAATCAGTCGCATCGGTTCCGTCACCCTCCCGCCGCCGAACCTTCTCTCCACCCCCCCTGCCACGAGCAGTCCTTTATCTATGTTGTGATGAAGAATAGTGCCGAACCGTTCCTTGTATTCCCTGCTCAGGGCTAATGCAACCTTTTCCATAATGGCATCACATATTGAGTCCGGGTGTCCAAGCCCCTTCCTCTCCACAATCTCCACCATCCGCTCTGCAACAGAAGAACCTGTTAGCCTCTCTACGAATATATCACGCATTAGCTATTCCTTTTCTGAAACAAACCCCATCCCCACCCTGACCCTCCCCTTGAAGGGGAGGGAATAAGCATGGCACCCTCCCCCTGCCCCCCGTCAAGGGAGGGGTAATACATGGTAAGCATTATCTTCTTACTTCTTACGTCTTATGTCTTGCTTCTAACTTCTTGCTTCTTACTTCTTACTTCTGCTCACTGCTTACTGCTTACTGCTTACGATAAGTCACACCCACCCCTTTTCCTTCATCCTTGCTATCACATGGTCTGCACCAATCTCAGGGGTAGCCTTGTCTGATTCGATTATGATGTCCGGTGATAATGGTTCTTCATAGATATCCTGTAACCCGGGGACATAATGTGCCTTTCCTGTTTGTGCCGATTTATAGATACCTTTCGGGTCTCTTTCCATACATATATGAAGCGGGCATTTCATATATACTTCTATGAATTTTGAAATTGATGCCTTTGCCTTATCTCTATAGACCCTCTTGTTTCCGGTTGCATCAAAAATAACATTAATACCATTTGCTATCAGCATCCGGCCCATAAATATCATAACATCGTAAAACCAGTCTCTTTCTTTTTGTGAGTATACAGGTTCCGGGGTAAGAACCTTTCTCAAGGCATCAGATTCAAGACGAACAGCCTTAACGGTATACCATTCATGGAGTCTTTTTTCAATAGTACCTGCTACAGAAGATTTCCCTGATGCGGGTAAGCCGGTAACCCATACAGCAAAACCTTCATCTGTCTTCAAGGTATTCATTAACCCTCGCCGGTTCAAACTTGTCCATAAGAAGAACATTATTTATAAAATTAAAAATCTTTTTCCTTACCTCAATTGAAAGAGAAGGATACCACTGCGGGTTACCAATAACAAGCCCCCTCCACGCAAGGAAGGGCTGTATCACCCCTAATAACTCCTCATCACGGGTGCTATTAAGGTACGTCTCCCAAAACAGGGTATGAAGCCTTTCAAAAGGCCCAGCCAGACTTCCATAACTTTGAAGAGAAAAGAAGATATAGTTGATAGCAATTGTAGCGGCATCATCTGCAGGCTCACCCCACTCCCCCCTTGCCCTGTCCAAAACAGTAAAGTCAGTACCCTCTCTGAATAATATGTTCCATGGATGAAAATCTCCGTGAACCTGTGAAAGCCTGTGCCCCATATCCCTTATCTTCCACCGCCATTCGACACACCGACATTCTATGTCTTTCAATAATTTCCGTGTAATAAACTCATACCCTGTACTGTAGTTGTCTATAAGACCCATTATGCACTCGCCATGCCCTATAAGGTCCCTTATCCTCCTTGTATACAAATGCGGTGCATTAATCTTAACACTGTGAATCTTTGCAAGATATTCTGCTAAAGCCTTAACCCTGTCATCATCCCCTTTTTCTGACTCGCCGGTGGAAAGAATCCTTTCAAGGTCTTTATAATATCCCTCTCCCTCAACAAATTCTGTAACAATGAAAAACTCTTCAGCCTCCCCGACAGATATAATATCTCCATCCCTTGTAAATGCACCCGCATCAATAGCCTTTACATGGCCCGGCAATCTGCTGAATGTAGAATTATCCCATATAAGACTTTGTGCCCTGTCTGAGAAGTGGTCATGCCCAAAGCTGTTTGGAGACATGGTTTCGAGGACAACTGAAATATTTTTATTATTAACAAAGAAATTTATGAGGTAGGGTAGCCCGTATCCGAAGCCTTTTATATCTGCTTCTTCTTTCGTCCCGATGCCTTTAATAGATACGATCCGGACGTCTGCGTTATAAACATAAGAGAGATAACCTTCAAGCCTTGTTCTGTTTAACTCAGGCATATTTTTCGAGGGGTCAAGGGGTCAAGTAAAAACCCCATCCCCACCCTAACCCTCCCCTTGAAGGGGAGGGAATTTGAGGATTGCTTTGTACCGCTAAGCAATCTTATTTCTTACTTCTGACTTCTTATTTCTAACCTCTTGCTTTTAGCTTCTCTTCAGCGTCAACCTAAAATGCGACTATGAGGACACCCGCTGTAACTGCGATTTGATACAATATCTGGGTAAGGTCTTTTACTTCCCTGAGCCAGACTACCCTTTCTATCTTCTCAGGTACAACTATTGTATCCCCAGGATCGAGTGTCGAGGACATGAATTTAGGCTTGAAAAACCATCCTTCATCCGTATCCCCGTTCATTTTTGAACGCCCGCTCCATTCTCTCTTTGAGATAGCTGTACCATCCATCTTTAGTACATACATATCATCAAACTCAGCATTTCTGGTCATACCGCCTGCATATTTCAGATACGATTCCACTGTCCATGAAGGATTATACACAAATGCCGTTGGATTATAGACGGACCCGATCACTTGAACCTGATGTGGTTTCTCAGGAATAGCCAGTACGTCTCCGTCTTCCAACGGTATGTCGTAAGTTGAGTTCTTAAAATTTTCAGGTTCAGACAATTTTATACTAACAACACCCTTAGCCTTAACTGATCGCATCTTGGTTATAAGCCCCCTCCTCTGGTCTACTACTGCCTTCTGCTGCTGTGCCTCTTCTGGAGACAATGCGGATTCTATAGTGCGTGCAGATTGGGATATTATCTCCTGTTCTAGCCTGTCTATAGATTCATCAAGCTGCTTCTGCTGTAAAGTCCTGACAGACTCCCTTGTAAATACTGTCCCTTTAAGATATGCCCTGTCGGTGTATCCGCCTGCCCGCTCTATCAATGATGAGAGGGTTTCACCTTTATTTATGGTATATGTCCCTGGAAACTTCACCTCACCTGAAACCGTAACAGTCCTGTAAAGCCCCCATTCCGGCACAGTCTTTACAAAGAGGTAATCATCTTCTTTTAACGCAATATTATATTGTGCATCTCCATCTATAGCCTTCTGAAGTTTTATTATAATCCGTTGAGTGACTGGACCATCAGGGGTTATAGTTACCCTGGTTAACTCCGCATCTTCTTTATTGGCATATCTCAATATACCGCCTGAGTAAGTAAGCAGGTCTTTAACTGTCATACCTTCCTTATAACCATAAGTCCCCTGTCCCTTAACCGCCCCTCTGATATGAACAAGCCTCTCTACAGTTTGTGATACAGGAAATATCCTGACAACATCCCCGTCACTTAGGATTATGTTATTTTCCTCTTCCTTTCCTGCCTCTGAAAGGTTAAGCTCAATAAGATTCTGGTCCTCTCCATTATCTATCCTTAGTATCTGGATACGATTCTTAAATGATATACTATTCAGGCCGCCTGCCATGTTTATCAGATCCCTGACCCTGTTTTCACCTTTTAACTCATAAATGGCAGGTACTTTCACATTTCCTGCAATTCCGGCAAGAGGCCCTACAGGAGGGATAAATATTACATCCTCCGGTAAGAGCCTTACGTCTTTTGACTTGTCTCCATGCAGGATAAAGTCATAAAGGTCAAGGGATAAAGATGCCTTTCCCTTCCTGTTTAGTTGTATATTCCTCAATGAGCCTACCTTGGACGGCCCGCCTGCAGCAAACAGTGCATTAATAATGGTAGAAAAAGAAGACAGTGTATAACTGCCGGGGCGCCTCACATTCCCTACAACAAATACCCTTATACTCCTCAGATTCCCCATGCTTATGTTAATCTTTACATCTGTAAAATACCTGCTGAACTCTTTTTCAATGAGTAGCTTTGCCTCATTGAAAGAAAGACCGGTAAGTTGTAATACCCCGACAGTAGGGATATTTACTTTACCATCATTGTCAATTAAAGACCGGTATTCAGCATTCACTTTGCCCCAGATTGCTACATTAATCTCATCCCCGGGACCAAGTATATAATCAGGCCCGGCCGGCACTGTATCTACCGGAACAAAAGTCGGGATTGATTTATCAAAAAGGTTATACCCGAATTGTTTAATGTCGGTTGCTATATAAAGAGGGCTTTTAATTCCTGCTGCCCTGAATCCATTTGCAAGCGCCTCCTGTGAACCCATAATAAACCCGCCGCCTAATTTATCCGGGATACTGAGCATTGTATAACCGGGTGGGATTGGAGTAACCGGAGTCATTGGAAATTTTATGTCAGGCTGTAATCGCAGTATTGATAACTGTATATCAGTTATATCCAGACTGTCTGAGAGATACCTTTCAAAGTCAGACTTTTCTTCAGGAACGGATGGATGGGCGCCCAATTCATAATCCGGACGCTCACCAGGGGCGGTTTCAACCCCTTGCCTTTTTTCTTCCAATGATGGTAACCCTCTCTTTTTCTGAAGTTCTAATTGTGTTGCAGCGGAAGGCATAGACGGTGTACCCGGCCCGCCCGGAATTCCTGAAGGGATATTTGTGCCGCCGGACAAAAAAGACCCGCTTAAAGCAGGATTAATACCTCCTGCTGCAAAAACACCTGAATAAGAAAACAGCAACAGGGAACATGTAATGAATAAGATTATTATTGTTGTTGGAATAAGTTTTAGATTTTTCATAACGGACAAAGTTACAATAAATTGGAATAGCAAGTCAAGTTCTTTTAAATTTCTTGTCAACCCAATTTAGAAATGTCCTCTTTTTACCAAAATAGAAATGTCCGGTTTTTATGGTATTGAACTTTTCTGTTCTTTTACTTTCTTACCATATTTAAAATTATTTAATTTTTCCATTCCTATGTAGACCATCTCAATCTCTTCTTTCAGTTTTATTGCCTCATAAATGGCATTGTATTGACTTTCAATCTGCTCAAAACATTCCACCGGGGCTATATCTATAAAAAAATTCTGACTTTCTTCAATCCTTTTTACGCTCTCCTGAGTTTTGATTCCTGTGTCCTTATGCACCTTTTTAAAAGGGACTGGAATGACTTGTCAAACGGTTTTCTTTCAAAACTTATCAATTAACTCATGAGTTCCTGCGTAGTATAGTCTATAGATATTTCCTTCAATCTTAAATACACATCTATAACCCTTATCAACGTAAAATTCCCAAAAGTCTGTACCTTCCAACCTGTGAATCTGTAGAGATGGATGTTTAGGATTTTCTCTAAGAAAGGATAACTGCTTCTTTAGCTTCTTTTTAATGTCTTTCGGCAGGTCATCATAGCATGATAAAAACGTGTCCTGTATATCTATCAGGTACTTGCTCATCCCCTTTTCTCAAGATCTTTAATCAGGTTATCCGCATCTTCATATCTTTTAAATTTACCCTTCTTGTAATTTTTCTCTGCCTCTTTTATTTTATCCTGTACCTCTGGCGCCCAGAACCATGCTTGAGACCGTGGAATATTTACGGCCGGTTCAAGGATAATTCTTCCACCTTCTGCAATCTCAATAATAAATTGATCACCCTCTTTAATGTTCAAAGTATCCCTTACTTCTTTGGGTATTGCTATTTGACCCTTCGCTGACATCGTAATCGCTTTCATATCATTTCACTCCTTTAGTAAAATAGTAAAATAATTTTACTAAATAATCAAGTGCTGTTTCAGAATGTTAAGAAGTCTTCTTCTGTAGAAGAGGCAAACATAAAGGAAATTGGGATACCTTTTCTTTTTATCAAATCGGCAGAACATCGTTCATTAAAGATGTGGAATCATTGCTCTTAAGGGTTATTCGCCCACGAGGTAATAGCGTTAAAGGTAGGTTCAAAAAGAAAAATGATTTAGCAAAAAGAAATGGGATTAAGAAGGACTAAAGAGGATATAGATTTATTTCATCTTATGCAGAGACGAATCTGGCCTTGGCGAGTATGTGTGTCCGTACCACACTTGCCTCCCGTGATTACATAAATGCTAAAATGATAGCACAATGTATTGCGCCTATTCTTGTTTTTGATATTTGTTTTCCATGTCTTCCACTTTGCACATTTTTATGCCACTGATTTTAATTCAATTTTATCTATCATGGACAAAGTTTTTGGCCGAATACCCTTGATTATTACATATACTACTCTGTGACCTTCTGCCTCTATATTCTTTCCCAACTTAAGATTAAACTCTTTTAATACATTATCAAACTCTGGTAATAGAATAATCTCGGCATCAATGGGAACCTTTTCTTCAAGCTCAGGATGCTCAAACAGATACCTGCTAAACTCTGCGCTTAGCTCAAAATTACGTTCAATCATTTCTTTTTCGTTACTCATTACTTGCCCTCCGTAAACCCCATTTTGTAATATTCCCAATTAGACTTTAAATCATTCTCTGCAAAGGTCAATGCATCATTAAAGTCCTGATTGAATAACGGTGTCTTCTTAACATCTCCTTTAATGTTCAACAGGTCCCTGTGAACAAAGCCATGAGCTGTGTCATACCTGACGACTGGATACCATTGGTCAGCCTGTGAAGCCTCACTTACCATACACATCCAGCATCGCTTTCATCTCACCTATGACCTCTTCTCTCAGCTCAGGTGGCGATATGATTTCGCAATAGGGTATCCAGTGGTATGTCCACCATTTAAGCTCCCTTGTTCCTTGTATTGTTGCCCTTAAAATCAGTGCCCCGTCTTCCTGTTCTTCAATCGGGGCTATATCTATAAAAAAATTCTGACTTTCTTCAATCCTTTTTACGCTCTCCTGAGTTTTTTAGATTTTTGTGACGGTTCCTGTGCTGGCATGGTTTGATTATAGGAGTTTGGAGACAGATGTCAAATCTAAACTAAGCCACTGACAGCCGTTGGTCACTCTGTCTTTCATATTTCATGCTTGGCTGTATTTTTCCAAACTGACCTACCTTTGTCACACCGCTGTATTATGCTCCTTCTCCAATACTGGAGCGGGGCTTCTTCCATATGAAATTTTTCAGAAAAGATAGCAATAAGTTCCTGTTCAAAAATATACTTACCATTGCACTTATGGTTTATTTTGCAGTTGTTCCGGTTACATGCTCAGCCTCTCTGAGCAAGGCGGCAGCAGAGGGAGAAGGAAAGGTTTTATTTAAAGCAAGGAACCGTGAGTCAATAAAAGAGGTGCTTACATCCTACAGTGGGAGTATAGCCTTTCTTTACAGGAAGGCACTCAGAGACAATCCGGCACTCAAAGGGACAATAACTGTTGAATTTACGATTGAGCCAACCGGAAAGATTATAAATGCACGAATTGCCTCAAGCACGGTGAATGACCATGAATTTGAAGACGAGGTTTTAAAATGCATACAGACATGGAGATTTCCGCCATTTCCTAACAGCGGTAAAACTGTAATAAAGTATCCACTGGATTTTAAACCGGCAAAAGACTAATGCCGGTAAATTTTGAAGACATCTGAAAGATCATGTTATCCTGAAATTATCTTTGCATGATCTTTTAACCGATCTTTTTTTTATCCGTGAGTTTGATAACACTTGTGTATTATGGTAATATACAGACAATGATAGACTTTCAGAAGATAGAGGGCTTTGACTGGGATGAAGGTAATCAGCGAAAGAATCAAAAGCATGATGTTACACAGGCAGAGTCTGAGCAGGTTTTTATAAATAAACCACTGCTTATTTTGTCTGATGAGAAACATAGCCGGAATGAACCGAGATACCATGCACTTGGGAAAACATCTGAAGGAAGATTGTTGCATATAACATTTACATTGCGCGGTGGTGATACGAGAGTAAGAGTAATATCTGCCAGGGATATGCACAACAAAGAGAGGAGGAGTTATGACCAAAAAATTAAAACCAGTGCCTAAGTTTAGGTCTGAAGCTGAAGAAAGGAAGTTTTGGGAGACACACGATAGTACAGAATATTTTGACTGGTCAAAGAGTGTTACTGCAACATTCCCGAATCTTAAACCATCCACGCAGTCCATCTCACTGCGGCTGCCAAAAGACCTGTTGGAACGTATTAAGATTGAAGCTAATAAGCGTGATGTCCCGTACCAATCCCTCATAAAAGTATGGCTTGCCGAGAAAGTAGGATAGAGGACATCTAAATCCCTCTAGATATTCCTGTCTGTCGTAGCAAATTGTAATGTCCTGGGGAAAGAGGTTCTTTTAAAGAGGGCAAGCGATATCCGGTCATGCTGGGTAGGTGAGACAGAAAAGAAAATTGCAAGTTCATTTACAGAGGCGCAGGAAACTGACAGCATCCTCTTTTTTGATGAGGCGGATACATTTCTATTTCCAAGAAAATCAGCCCGGCAATCATGGGAGATCAGTTTTACCAACGAAATATTAACACAACTTGAAAGTTTCAAGGGAACAGTGTTTTTTGCTACAAATGATATGGATGGGCTTGACCATGCGGCACTGAGACGGTTCAAGTTCAAAATAGAATTTAAACCCCTCACACCTGAAGGCAATCTCATTTTCTACAATACCCTTTTGAGAAAGCTGGTGTCTGACAGCAAAGACCTTTCAACAGAAGAAGTAATTGCTATAAAGGGTATTAAAAACCTTACCCCCGGAGACTTTGCAGTTGTAAAAGACCAGATGTCTTTTGCCGACCCTTCTTCCATCACACATGAGATGCTGATAGAGGCTTTATCAAACGAGGTCAGATACAAGAAAATAGGAAAGGCGATAGGGTTTTGAGGGGTCTGAGTTATTCTTTAATGTTCTTTACTGTGAGAAACCGGGCATGATATAGTGCTATAAAAGTCTTGAGATGTAGTTGACTTTATTTTGGCATATATAAAATAAAAGGTCTGAACCCGCTACCTTTTTAAAAAGGGATTACGATATAAAAACACACGATTGATAGCATTATAAAGTGGGTGGTAATTATGAAGATAAAATATTCAAAGGAGGCTGACATCCTCTTAATAGAACTTAGAGATGGAACCCCTGTTGATTCAATAGATATAAAGGAGGGAATCATCCTTCATCTTGATGGTGAAGGAGTGCCGCTTGAGATTGAGATACTGGATGCATCCAAGCTTGCCACGCTCAAAGAAATTAGTGTGATGACTCCAATGGGGACATAATAATTTTACCCAAATTATTCCATATACAGCATATCTAATCCTCCGTCTAAGACATCTGAGCGGAACTAACATTTACTGCCTTTGTCTCAGTAAAAGTGTATCGGTGCCGGCATAAAGGTAAGGGCAAATATAACAAGGTTTAAACAGCCTGTAATCTTTCTCTTCCTGTCTAACACTATCAAATCATCATCTAAGAGCGGGTGTCTGATACCGAAGATGAGAAAAAGGATTGCCCATACTATGTATCCGGGCCATGTGAATATCCCCAGGACGATAAGAAGAATGAGTATAGTTATTGATATGAGATAATGGTTTTTTCCAAATACTGCATAAGCAATATGGCCTCCGTCGTTTTGACCTACCGGCAGTAAATTTGCAGATGTCACAAATAAACCTATCCATCCGGCAACGCCTATCGGATGCAATAAAATACAACGTGGTTCAGTTTCCGGACCAAATACCAGATATGACAGGATATGAAAAATAATGGAGGAACTAAATCCATATCCATAGAGCGTGTATGGTTGTTGCAGGGGAATCGCATAAGACAATTTCAAACCGATAACTGTTGCCGCAACAGAGACAACAAAACCGGCGACAGGGCCTGAAACGGCAATATCTAATAGTGCCTTCCTGTTTGTTATGGGTGAAATGGATTTTATGACAGCACCGAATGTACCTGTAAGAAACAGCGGCGGTGCAGGGATGAAATAGGGGATGGTGGTCTGAACACCATGCCTTCTTGATGCAAAGAAGTGACCGAATTCATGGGCGAGAAGAATGCCAAGCAGGGTAAGTGAAAATGGCAGACCTTCAATTATTCGCAACGGTTCTATCAGTGGGTTTATCCATTTCTGTATAGCCCCACTGACCGTAGTCGTTATTACAGTAAGCATGAATAGTATTACAGGTATAATAATTTTGGGTCTCTGTCTCATTTTCTACACCACATGTGAGTTATAGCACGATTACGCTAATTTGTTCGTTATACAATAACATGCACGGGTGACAACCATTGGTCAGTGTGACTTTTACCCTGCGCCGTTTTAATGCATGGTTCAATTCATGGTTTGACAACGGTCTTCAAGAATATATAAAATATGCCGCTGGAGGGAAGATTATGGCGGGTCGGTCTAAAAGAGATGTGGACAGGGAAAAGAAGATACACAGGCTCCTCTCCATCCTTAGAATCCTTGATATACGTAAACAATGTACTCCTAAAACCCTGGCAGAGGATTTCGGTACTACGGAGCGGAATATCTACAGGGATATAAGCACCAT
>JACRGV010000102.1 GCA_016212215.1 Nitrospirota bacterium | reverse complement strand
CGGGACATTCTTGTCCCGCTGATTTTCATGGCCCTTTGTGAACCCTCGGTTCATGGGAGTTCATCCGAAAATCAACCCCATCCCCACCCTACCCCTCCCCTTGAAGGGGAGGGAATCAACATAGCCCCCTCTCCCTCAGGGTTAGGGTGAGGGTGGGGTTTTCATTGCCCTTTGTGAACCCTGGCTCATGTGGTTCATCCGTAGTTAAATATGTCTTACCGGTTTACCTGAAAAACAGAAACCAAATCAGGGCAAATGTCGGTATAAGTACCGGCAGTGAATACTTTATAACATAACCAAAGAAGCTTGGGGATTCCACGCCGGACACATCCGCAATTGATTTGACCATAAAGTTAGGGCCATTGCCGATGTATGTATTTGCACCGAAGAAGACTGCCCCGACTGAGATGGCCTGGATATATTTCCATGTATAAACTGAGATACCGCTTACAAGGGTTATGGTATGATTCGGGTCGAGGAATTTTGCCATGTCAGCATCAACAGATAAGCCTGCTAAACCGAATGCCCCGCTTAGAAAATTGAGATATGTCGGGGCATTATCAAGGACACTTGAAAGTATGCCTGAACCCCAGTAAAATTGACCGTAAGTATTAATCCCAAGTTCGGAGGCGTTCTGTTCAAGGTAATCAAGGGTAGGTATCATGGTTGCAAATATCCCTGCAAAAAGGATTGCAACCTCTTTTATAGGAACAAAGTTGAATTCATTGGACTCCAATGCCTCTTTGTTGGATGTCTTATATGACAGGTATCCTACAAAAGCCATGATTGAGGCAATGATTACCGTTATAATGGCCTCTCCATTTTCACCGAGCGCTTTCTCGATCTGTCCCATAAACTCCATCTTCTGAATCAGTACTGCACCAAGGATTATGAAGATATAAATAAAGTTCTGGAGTCCGAGTATGTTCATCTTCCCTGAAGTTGCCCGCTTTGGAATCTGTCCTCTTGATCTGGAATAATTCAGTGAATCAATAATATAGAATATGGCAAGAACAATCGCTATGGCTATAAGCCATATATACCAGACCTTGCCGATTACCCAAAAGAACGGAACACCTTTCAGATAACCTAAAAATAGCGGCGGGTCTCCTATGGGGGTTAACGCACCTCCGATATTGCTCACAAGAAAGATAAAGAATACTACATGATAACCCTTTGCCCTGAATTTATTGATCCTCAGAAATGGTCTGATTAGGAGCATTGAGGCACCGGTAGTCCCAAAGATGTTTGCAATTACAGCACCTATAAGTAGAATAAGCGAATTTAAAAATGGGGTTGCCTCCTTCTCCATTTTTATAAAGATACCGCCGGAGATAACGAATAACGAACCGATCAGCGCTATGAAACTGTAATACTCTATTGCAGTGTGAATGAGTTTATGTATTCCATAAGAAGAGGTACCGGTTACATCTCCGAACCCGTTAACAGCCCTCACAGCAAACAGGTAATATAAGACTATGAGAAGGCCAAGCCCAAATGAGATGTAGTGATAGTTTTTCTCCCAGGTATGTTTGCTGATAAACGGTAGAAGCGCTATAGATGCCAGCAAAAGTACAAACGGGATTACAGCAACCGGATTGAAATGAGCCATCTTGTGAAGCTCAAACTCACCCGCATAAGCATGACTACTGAAAAAACCGCAAATCAGCATTAAGCAGACAACTATTCTCTTGATTAAAATCATTTTATAAATCCTTATTCTAATTAATGGGGTGATATGTTTTACATTTTTTATTTTTATTTGTCAACAAGAAAAAACTCCTATTGAAATTCTTATCACAGATTTGCTATGATGTATGAAATTGGTCCCATCGTCTAGAGGCCTAGGACGCCGCCCTCTCACGGCGGCAACACGGGTTCGAATCCCGTTGGGACTACCAATGATTTAACTTCCTGAGATATTATACATACCTTTATATTGATTTCATAAGAATAATATTTGGAGCGGTGATGAAAAAGGTCAACCCTAAGAACATCCCCAATATCAACAAAAAAGACACACTACAAAAGCCTGCACAAAAAAAACCGGAGAGGACATCAAGAAAGCCCTTTTATATAGTCGCCATGGGCGGCTCTGCAGGGGGGCTTGAGGCATTTGAGCAATTTTTTTCTGTCATGCCTCCTGACAGCGGGCTGGCCTTTGTAATTATTACCCACCTTGACCCTGACCATAAGGGGATAATGCCGGAAATCATTCAGCGCTCTACAAAGATGAAGGTCTGTCAGGTGACAGATGGCATGAAGGTGCGGCCGAACAGTGTCTATATCATCCCGCCGAAAAAGGATATGTCCATATTGCATGGGACCCTGCATCTGCTCGACCAGACAGTGCCTCGCGGTGTGCGTATGCCGATTGACTTCTTTTTCAGGCACCTTTCAGACGACCAGCAGGAAAGGGGTATCGGTATAATCCTGTCTGGAATGGGGACAGACGGCACCCTCGGCATCAGGGCTATCAAGGAAAAGTTAGGACTGGCAATGGTGCAGGACCCCAAGACAGCGAAGTACGACGGCATGCCGTTGAGTGCTATAGCCTGCGGTATTGTTGATTATATTGCCCCTGCTGAAGAACTGCCTGTAAAGCTGCTTCGCTATGTAAAGCACACCCTGAAGATACCACAGACAGGTCTTACCGTGCCGGGTAAGACGCTGAGCGCCATTCAGAAGATATGCATCCTCATCAGGGCAAAGACCGGACATGATTTTTCCCTGTATAAGAAAAACACCATCTATCGCCGCATTGAAAGGAGGATGAGTGTTCATCAGATCAGCAGCATTGCACACTATATCCGTTATCTTCAGGAAAATCCCGGAGAGATAGAACTCCTCTTCAAAGAGTTCCTCATAGGGGTTACAAACTTTTTCAGGGACCCTGGTGCCTTTGAAGTCCTTATACAAAAAGCAATCCCGCAAATGCTAAAGGGTATGCATAAAGACAGTGTGATTAGGATATGGATACCCGGTTGTTCTACAGGTGAGGAGGCATACTCAATAGCCATTATCCTCCGGGAGCATATAGAGAAAACCCGGCTTAAAAATGAATTAAAGCTCCAGATATTTGCAACTGACATTGACAAGGATGCTATTGATAAGGCGAGATATGGCGTCTATCCTGCCAATATTGCCGTTGACCTGTCTCCTGAGCGTCTCCAGAAGTTCTTCATAAAGGAGGACTCTATCTACCGTATCAGGAAAGAGATCAGGGAGATGATAGTCTTTGCCCCGCAGAGTATAATGATGGACCCGCCGTTCACCAAACTTGATATGCTCTGCTGCAGGAATCTCCTTATTTACCTTAATGCCGAGGTACAGAAAAAAATCCTGCCGCTGTTTCACTACGCCCTGAAACCCGGGGGAATCCTCTTTCTCGGTCCTTCCGAAACTATTGGTTCCTTCAATGACCTCTTTGCCCCCATAGATAACAAGTGGAAGATATTCAGACGTAAGGAATCGTCAACAGCCAGGGCAGGCATGGTGGACCTCCCTTCATCCCTTCTGTCACCTGATGTAAGGAGACTGATGGATATGGGAAAAACCCTGCCTGATATTGAACCTGACCTTCCTGACATGGTACAACAGGCGCTTATTGAGAGCTACACACCTCCTGCCGTACTCATAAATGAGAATGGAGATATCCTTTATATCAGCGGAAGGACCGGCAATTATCTTGAACCATCCGCCGGCAAGGCTGCCATGAATATCTATGCAATGGCGCGTGAAGGACTGAGGTATGAGGTGGGAACAGCCTTACACAAGGCAGTCACACAAAAGACAACAGTAATGATGACGGGGTTGAAGGTCATGATCAATGGCGCATGTCATGTAATAAACCTCACGGTGAAACCTGTTGCAAAACCGGGTGCAATGTATGGAACCCTTCTGGTGGTGTTTGAGGACGTAACAGCCCATTGTGAGAAGACAGTACCTGTTAAGGGTAAAGTGAAGCCAGCATCAGCACACGGCAGGTACAAAGAAGTTGAAGATGAACTGAAGAGGACTCGGGAACAGCTTCAGGCCAGTATTGAAGAGGCAAATAGTTCGCAGGAGGAGATCAAATCAACCAACGAGGAATTACAGTCAACCAACGAAGAGCTGCAGTCAACTAATGAGGAGCTGACCACTTCCAAGGAAGAACTCCAATCCCTTAATGAAGAGCTTATAACAGTCAATGCTGAACTGCAGAACAAGGTTGACGAGCTGACCCAGACCAACAACGATATGAAAAACCTCCTCAACAGCACGGATATTGCTACAATCTTTGTGGACAATGACCTGAATGTAAAGCGGTTTACAACACAGGCAACAAAGATCATCGCCCTCAGACAGTCGGATATCGGGCGTCCCCTCACCGACCTTGTCACAAATCTGGAATATGCAGGCATGGTAGAAGATATAAAGGATGTTATTCATACACTGATTCCCAGGGAAAATCAGGTGGAGACCAAAGATGGAAGACAATGTATTATGCGCATTATGCCTTACCGGACGCTTGACCATGTAATAGACGGCGCGGTGATAACCTTTAATGACATTACAAATATTAAACTGATGGAGGATTATAAGCGCGAGAATATAGCGATTAAAGAGGCGCTCATTTACACGGAAGACATCATAAATACAGTAAGAGAACCATTGATAGTACTTAATTCAGAGTTTTGTGTTGTATCTGCAAGCAGGGCTTTCTACACTACTTTTCAGGTCTCTCAAGAGGAGACCGAGGGAAAATCTCTATTTGGTCTCGGCAACCATGAATGGGACATGCCTTCATTAAGGCAATTGCTTGAGAAAATCCTTCCCAAGGGCAACGAGTTCAATGACTTTGTGGTAGAACATGAATTTCCGAATATCGGCTACAGAAAAATGCTCCTGAATGCGCGACGGATATCCGGAGAAAAAAATGAAGGCCAGTTGATACTGCTTGCGATTGAGGATATAACTAAAGCAGTGAGCAGTAAGCAGTAAGCGGTTAGCAGTAAAGACAGTAATTATCTACTTACTGCTCACTGCTTACTGTTTACTGTTCACATGGAAATATGCCATGAAGAAAGATAAATCAGACGACAATCGTCACAGAGACCTTCGGCAACAGGCTGAAGAAATTCTCAAAATAAAGAAGGCTGATGAGATTAAATACATGCATGAAACGGACATACGCACCCTTGTCCATGAGCTTCAGGTACATCAGATAGAGCTGGAGATGCAAAATGAAGAGCTGCAAATAGCACGCAATAAAGCAGAAGAGATGAGTGAGCAGTACATTGACCTGTTTGACTTTGCTCCTGTCGGATTCTTCACATTTGATGAGGCCGACGGCTCTATCATTATGGTAAATCTGTCAGGCGCCTCAATGCTAGGTGTTGATAGAATGGGCCTGATCGGCAGGCGATTTGCCCAATTCATTACACCTGAAGGCAGGGGGGTATTCAATGACTTTTTCAGGAAAACACTCAATTCTGATAGAAAGCAGACATGCGAGATACAGATCATGAAGGACAATGCACCTTCTTTATATGCGTATATGGAAGGTATTGCCGTAGCAAAGCAAACTTCAAAAAAAGAGATTCGCGCCTCTTTAATTGATTTAACCGACCACAGGCAGGTAGATGATGATCGTGTCAAGATTCACAAACTTGAGTCTCTCGGAATCCTGGCCGGAGGCATAGCCCATGACTTCAACAATCTGCTGACCGGCATACTCGGTAACATAAGTCTCGCATTAATGCATATTAACCCTGAAGATAAGGTATTCAAGTGGCTGGTTAATGCAGAAAATGCATCTCTGAGGGCTCAGGAGCTGACGTATAAGCTGCTGACATTTTCCAAAGGCGGCGCTCCGGTAAAAAGAGCAATCTCAATCACAAAGCTGTTAAGGGATTCTGTAGATTTTGTCCTGAGCGGTTCAAACGTTAAAATTGAATTCTCTATACCTGACGATATATGGGCAGTCAATGCTGATGAGACTCAGATAAGTCAGGTGATCAGCAATCTCACGATTAACGCAATACAGGCGATGCCTGACGGCGGGATAATCAGGGCAGGCTGTGAAAATTTAGTGCTTCAGGAAGACAATCCCCTGCATCTGGATGAGGGTAACTATGTAAAGATAACTATCAAAGACAGCGGAAATGGGATACCTGAAGAACTATTGAAGAAGATATTTGACCCTTTCTTTACAACAAAAGAAAACGGGAAGGGGCTCGGACTCAGCATCTGTTATTCAATTTTAAAGAGACATAACGGGATTATAACAGTTGAATCCGACAATGGAGCAGGGGGCGCAGGGACAACCTTTTCCATCTACCTTCCCGCGTGCTTTGAAAAGATTGAGGGAGAGAAAGAAGAAGGAAAGACACTTACAGGTATTGGGAGGATACTGCTCATGGATGATGAAGAAATAATCATCCAGACTGCACCTGCAATGCTCAAAGCCCTTGGATACGAGGTTGAAGCCGCCGGAGATGGTGCAGAAGCAATAGAGAAATACAAGCTTGCCGAAGAGATGGGCAAGCCCTTTGATGCAGTCATAATGGACCTGACCATACCAGGAGGAATGGGCGGCAAAAATACAATAAAAAGACTAAGAGAAATAAACCCTGTTGTAAGGGCAATAGTGTCAAGCGGGTATTCAAACGACCCTATTATTGCTGAGTATAAAGAATACGGATTCATGGCCACCCTGTCCAAACCATTCAGGATGCAGGAACTAAGCGAGGTGTTGCACAGGGTGCTTAGCAATTAAGCTGTATTCAGGATTTTTTCTTTGTGACCTTTTTAAGCCTTCAGCATCAGGGATGAATTCTATCTTATATGCCATGTCTCTTTTTTACCTTATCCCATGATATATTTGCAGTACTGTCATAACCTTTCATCCTCTGCTCTACTACTTCTTTTCTATTTCTGGGGACCATACTTAACTCCCATCTCTATGTGAACCAATTCAGTATGGTGTCCCCAGAAATTTGCCAGAAATTTGAATAAATGGCTTTCATCAAAACTATTGGAAATTTCTGACCCCCTTACCAGATTGATGTTGTCACCACTCACATTACCTCAGTAAGCGACTTACCTGCATTTCGAAGTTTTCATCCGAAAATCACCTCCGGCGGGGTAAGAAAACCCCGCCTATCCAAATCTATGAGGATAGGCGGGACTTTCTTGTCCCGCTGATTTTCATGGCCCTTTGTGAGCGCCCCGCTCATGTTGGTTCATTTGAAATTTCCTCTCGCTTTCCAGATAGCTCTCTTTATATATTTACTAAAATGGAGTATCATCCAATTTAGTTGAACTAAATTGGATGAGGATGCGGTTTATGGACTTTACATACCTTGACAATCTTAATGGAAGCTATGCTGAATCAAGGATACTTCATGCGGCTGTTGAGCTGAATATATTTGATGCAATCGGCCATAATGCTGTGTCCGCAAAAGATATATCTGAAACACTTAAAACAGATGTCAGGGCAACTGAACTTCTCCTGAATGCACTTACTGCCCTTAACCTGCTTAAAAAAGAGAACCACACCTTTACACTGACGGACCTTTCAAAAAAATATCTGCTCTCTTCATCCAATACCTGTTATGCTGGAGTAATAAAATTTGAATCTGCTATGTGGAATAAATGGGAGAGGCTTGCGGACTCTGTCAGAACAGGCAAACCTGCAAGAACCCCTGATATGTATCAGACGAATAAGGAAGAGACAGAGGTAACCCTTCAGTGAGGCGTGGTGACACGAAAAAACTACTTGCGTTCTGGTTGCCATCTATGGTACAACATGATGAATGGAGATGGCGGTCAGATATCGTGGCAGAGAATTCGCCCATGAGGAAATAGCCGAAGTACGT
>JACRGV010000101.1 GCA_016212215.1 Nitrospirota bacterium | reverse complement strand
GGATCATAACAGAATCTTACACTATGAACAAACAGCGTAAAATGTTTTGACTATGGGAAGATATTAATAAAATTATTACAATAGGTTAGCGACTACTCAACCATCAAGGATCGTTTTGCCGAGTTCAGGAGGTCTGACATACGAGGGCCTTCTTGATAAACCTGAAAGACTGACGCCGGAGGAGTTTGATACAGTCAAAAGGCATCCGGTAGAGGCAATAAGGATTCTCAAACCTGTTAAGGCCTTATCTTCTATCTTTCCTGCTATCCTTCACCACCATGAGAGTTATGACGGCACCGGTTACCCGGATGGCCTTAAAGGTGATGATATCCCGTTACTTGCCCGCATCCTGTGCATTGTTGATGCCTACGATTCTATGACATCTAACCGGCCTTATCGCAAGTCTCCGGGAAGGGAGTATGCAATCTCCGAACTATCCAGGTGCTCCGGAACACAATTTGATCCTCAAATTGTCGGTGTATTCTTAAAAATAATACCAACGGCGAATGCATTAACTACCGCAGTAGATTCAGGAATCAGAAGACCTTAACTGATCAAAAAAAATCCTTGACACGCTATTTCTGAACTGTTATAGTTGTATCCGACTTGATTAGTCGGATACTTAAATAGTCGGATTTATAGGAGAGATTTAAAGTAATGCTTAAGTTAACCAAGAAAGTAGATTATGGATTGCTCGCAATAGCCCATATAGCCGGAAACCATGGCGAAGGTGTTGTAAACACCAAAGAGATTGCAGAAACATATAGTATTCCGGTTGAACTACTTGCGAAGATACTACAACGGCTTGTAAAGTTCGGATTGATCTCAAGCCTGAGCGGACCAAAAGGCGGGTACTCACTAAGTATTAATCCTTCTGAGATTACTGTGGCCCAGATAATAAATGCACTGGAGGGTGATATAAGTATCCTGGGTTGTATTGAAGAGGACGACCATAAATGTTATCAGTTTGAAAGATGCAATATCAGGACACCGATGCAGAAGTTAGAGTACAGGATATTGAATCTGTTGCATAAGACAACTCTTGAGGAGTTGTTGGAGTCTTACGTACCAAAACCTGTTTGATTTATTTGAAAGGAGAAATGAATGAACCTTCCCATTTACATGGACAATCACTCTACCACAAGGGTTGACCCAAGGGTAGTGGAGGCGATGCTTCCTTACTTTACTGTTCATTTCGGCAATGCTGCAAGCCGCAATCACAGTTTTGGCTGGGATGCAGACAAGGCTGTAGAGGCCGCACGTGAAAAGATTGCAAAGATTATAGGCGCTGAATCAAGGGAGATAATCTTTACAAGCGGGGCTACAGAATCCAATAACCTTGCACTTAAAGGTGCGGCAGAGATGTATGCGGAAAAAGGGAATCATATAATAACACAGGTTACAGAACATCGTTCTGTGCTTGATACTGCAAAGCGGCTTGAGAAGTCCGGTATGAATGTGACATTCCTCCCGGTAGATAAAGATGGTCTTGTTAACCCTGATGATATCCGGAATGCTATTACTGACAAGACTATTCTTATATCAATAATGCTGGTAAACAATGAGATCGGAGTTATTCAACCTGTATGGGAGATAGGTGAGATAGCAAAGGATACAGGGGTACTGTTTCATTGTGATGCTACTCAGGGTGTCGGGAAGGTCAGGGTTGATGTTCAGGAGATGGGTATAGATATACTGTCTTTTACAGCACATAAGTTCTATGGCCCTAAGGGTATCGGCGCATTATATATGAGGAGAAAAAATCCGCGTGTAAGGCTTTCACCTCTGTTTGACGGCGGCGGGCACGAAAGGGGAGTTCGTTCGGGTACTTTGAATGTCCCGGGTATAGTAGGATTCGGCAAGGCATGTGAGGTTGCAGAGGATGAGATGCCTGAGGAATCTGTGCGTCTTGTTAAACTGAGAGAGCGGTTGTACAGAGGCATCACCGGATCTCTTGAGGAGGTTTATCTTAACGGCCATCCGACAAAGAGGATGGCGGGTAATCTGAACCTAAGTTTTGCTTATGTAGAGGGTGAGTCAATGCTGATGGGGCTTAAAGAGATTGCACTGTCATCCGGTTCAGCATGTACCTCTGCAACACTTGAACCTTCTTATGTACTTTCAGCTTTAGGGATAAACGCTGAGCTGGCTCATTCATCAATAAGATTCGGGCTCGGCAGATTTAATACTGAAGAAGAGGTTGATTATGTAATCAAGAGGGTAATCGAGACAGTAAACCGTTTGCGTGAAATGTCTCCTTTATATGAGATGGTGAAGGAAGGCGTGAATCTTAAAGATGTGGCATGGAAAAAGGATTAGCAAAATACATAATGGGAGGTGTCTAAAATGTCATACAGTGACGAAGTAGTAGAACACTTTAATAACCCCAAAAATGTGGGGAGTTTTAAAAAAGATGAGAAGGACGTCGGTACCGGTATTGTAGGTGCGCCGGAGTGTGGTGATGTTATGAAGCTCCAGTTAAAGATTGATAATGGGGTTATTGTAGATGCTAAATTCAAGACATTCGGCTGTGGCAGTGCCATAGCAAGCTCAAGTCTGGCAACAGAGTGGGTTAAAGGGAAGACTATAGATGAGGCGTTAACTATTAAGAATACGGAAATAGTTGAGACACTCCATCTGCCTCCTGTAAAGATTCACTGCTCTGTGCTTGCAGAAGATGCTATTAAGGCGGCCATTGAAGATTATAAGCAAAGGACAAACGGCGGATAATATTAAATATGGAGGAAAATAAAATGGAGACAACCACAAGTCATCCGGTTACTTTAACTGAGAATGCAATCAAAGAAGTAAAGAAACTTATGGAGACCAATAATATTGCCGGTGCCGGACTGCGTGTCGGGGTTACAGGCGGCGGGTGTGCCGGTTTTACTTACGTGCTGAATTTCGACAATGAGGTCAAATCAGATGACCAATCTTATGAAGTGGAAGGCATAAAGGTTATTATTGATATGAAGAGTGCCCTTTATCTCTATGGCACTACCATTGACTATACAGCAGGACTTACAGGCGGCGGGTTTAAATTTATCAATCCACAGGCAAAAGATAGCTGCGGCTGCGGTTCGTCTTTTACAGCATAGTTTGGTACTGCATAATCTGGTACTGCATAAAAAAGGGCTTGAATATTGGAAACTAACAAGGTTAATGTTACCTTTCAACCATTGAATATTACTGTTGAAAGTGAAGCAGGAACATCTATATTAAATATAGCATTGGCTCATGAAATTCACCTTAACCATAACTGCGGCGGCCATTGTGCATGTACGACATGTCATGTGATAGTGAGGAAAGGTATGGATAACCTTTCTGAGATGGAAGATGACGAGTCAGACATGCTGGATAAGGCAAAAGGACTCACCCTGACATCACGACTCGGATGCCAGGCATTGGTAAATGGAGATGTGGTTGTGGAGATACCAAAGAAATAATTTAACTTAACTTCCCCCTCCCTTGACGGGAGGGGGTTAGGCATGTCCTGAGCGAAGTCGAAGGGGGGATGGTGAGTTATGGAGAAAATCAACGGGACAAGAAAACCCCGCCTATCCTAAATTTAGGCATGGATAGGCGGGGTTTTCTTACCCCGCCGGAGGAATTATCGTATGAAGCTTACATGGAAAGATGCAGAAGATATCGGCATTGAGCTTTTTGAAAAGTATCCTGATACTGACCCGCTTACAGTAAGATTTACTGACCTACACCGCATGATAACAACCCTCCCTGATTTTTCTGATGATCCCAAAAAATCCAATGAAGGAATCCTTGAGGCAATTCAAATGGCATGGTATGAGGAGGTTAAAGACAGTGGATAGTGGAAAGTGGTCAGTAAACCAATCAAACTAATTTTAGGAAATACAAGGGGTCTTGACTTTACCATTTCCGGGTGTTAAATAATAGGTATTCTGAGGGCATAACCTATTGAATTATCTAAGTTATCTTCTTAAGGGTAAGGGAGGGTAACGGTGCCTCGGAAAGGAGGTGATTGGCCATGAAACCTTTAATTAAATGGAATCCCTTTACTGAGCTTTCATCATTCCGCCGCGATGTAGATGACCTGTTTACTCATTTTTTCGAACGGAGCGGTGGATGGATGCCGGGCATGTTAAGGGAGAGATTTTTTCCGGCTTTAGAGTCTTTTTATAAAGAGGGTAAATTTGTGGTCAGGGCTGAACTGCCGGGTATTGATCCTAAAGATGTGGATATCTCCATTATGGGTAATCAATTGACAATTAAAGGGGAGCGTAAGTCAGAGAAGGATATTAAAGAAGATGATTATATTATGATGGAACGCTCACTCGGTTCTTTTATAAGGACTATTACATTACCTGAGGGCGTAGACTCCACAAAAGTTCATGCCGGATATCATGAAGGTATTCTCGATATCTCAATGCCATGTGCAGAGGCGGCTGCTCCCAAGAAGATTATTGTTGAGATTGAGGGAGCAGAAGAAAAGATAGTTAAGAAGGCTGCTTAATAATGTTTGTTAAATAACCCTCCCTAACCCGGATTATTTACTTATTTTCCAAATTGTACTTCAATGGTTCCTATTAAAGCATAAGTCGGCTTCCTATGATTATTCTCGTCTTTCTCATTTTGCGGCCAGGTAACTTCAGGTGAAAACTCAAAAAAGAGCCATGGGCGGTAAATATTCCTGCGATAATGAGAGCCGACTCGATAATTTTGAACAACCCATTCAGGATAATTTACACCCCACATACTGGTATCATAAGAAATTGCACTCCTGGGTGTTATCTGTGTGAAAATACTAACCCCAGTATTCCATGTTATGCCTGGCGTGTCCTCAATGAATGTTACGCTGTTTCCCCAGCGGATGAGTGTTTTCATGGTGAGCTTTCGTTCGATGTCTATCTGAGATGTATTTGAGAAATGTTCTATAGCCTGCCACATAGCGTTTTCCAAAAACCTTATGAGATACAACTCGCCGAAGTCCTTACGATACTGATACCGCATCCTGATAAAAGCATCAGGATGCATGTTTATCTTAATACCGCTATCAATACTAACCAATGAGCGTAGACGTGTATATGGGTCTATTCTAAATCCAATAATAGTTTGCCTATCTCCAGTTTCCCTGTTGACACCAGGTTCTATAGGCTGACCGGGTTGTGCTATGATATTGTTACCATCATAGCCGGTTTGGATAAACAACCTGGCTTTTTTCAATAATTTTTCCATTTGGGGCAGTTCCAATCCAATATTAAAATCCCCGATATATGCGACCTTTAGCCCTTTTGTCAATCTTGCAGAATTTCTAATAATTATAATTGTGCCGGGCCGGAGGTCCTCCAAATCATGTTCTCTTCCAAAGAAATTATCAAACCATAAAGCTGGTTTGCATGTATTTTGTTGGACTAAGACATGTAACTGGTCAAGCCATGTTTCACCACTGGAATTAACAATTACACATGGATCTACCGGCGGCCCAAATCGCTCAGGTGTTTCTCCTTGTGATGGAGGATAAAGTGAATGACTGCTATTTTTTTCCAGTTCAGTTGTGGGTAAAGAAGGTTTATTCAGGGGATTCGTTTCTGTTTTCACTAAGCTGCTATCTATAGAGGCGGCATTTGAATCACCCTGAACAGGCATTTCAGCGATTGCGTCATTTAATCCGGCAAAGACGAGGATGAGAAATAACGTGATAGAAAAATAATTGGGGTACATCGTTATAATACATCTAATAAATGTTCTGATATGCCCACTCCCAATTTCAATTGATTGCAATGCAGGGTGAGTAAGAGGAATATTCTTATCTTTATTAATGAGCCTAATGGTCCTGTTTGTTTGCAAGAATATCAGGATGTGATTTAACTGTCAAAAAGATTCAGTCAATGATATTTATTACTTCCTTTTTTCTTCAAGATTATGCACAACTTCGCCGCCGATGAGTAGGATGGAGGCAGAGTAGAATACCCATAAAATAAATATTACGAACACAGAGAGCGGGCCATATATAGTTCCAAGGTCAGTGAGTTTGAGTGCAACGTAAAAAGTAAAAATATGTTTTGCAGCCTCAAAGAATATAGAGGTAAATAATCCGCCCAAAAGGGCATTTCTAAGCATTACCTTTTTTTTAGGGAGAATGATATAGATTGATGTTGCAATCAAAAAAACAAGTAACATCGGCACAATGAACCCGATCAGTATTCTTGTGATAGTTTTGATTACGAGTTTCGGGAAAAATATATTCAGATATTTGAGCATGGAGATAATAGTTGTAGCACTGAATGAAAGTATCAGAAGGACAAATATTAGGGTGGCTATTAAGAAGGAAAGTAATACAGATATATAGAATGACCTCTTAGCCTGCTGTTTGAATATAAGGTTAATAGCCCTGTCTAATGCAGCAAACAACTGATAAGAAAACAGACCGTAAATAATCAGCGTAACAATGCCAATCCTCTGATAAGAAATAATGGTCTTCAGTTCTTTTGTTATTGCAAAGGTAGACTGAGGGAAAAAATATAAAAGCTCCTTTAAGAAAAAATCATAAAAAGCCCTGTTCTCACCCAGGAAGTACCCGAATATTGAAATGAGAAAAAGACAGAACGGGAAGAGCGCCATTATAAAGAAATACGAAAGCGCACCAGCCAGCATCGGGCCGTCATCTTTAAAGAAGTCAATAAAACTTTTATAGATTATTTTCATGGGTTGTTATTCCAGAAGAATATAAGATGGATTCTGAAATTATACAAGTATGCTACCACTATATCAATTTAACGCAGCCGGTATGTTGTAGCCCTGGTCTGTCCTTCCCGGATGACAAGCCCTGCATCAATCAATGGTTTGATTATCTGGTTTACACGGGCCCTTGTTAGAGAAAATGCCTTTTCTATATCAGGGGATTTGATGCGGCCTTTGTCCCTCATGAATCTGAGGATATCCTCATGACGTTTTGTAAGGATTATATGGGGGGCCTGCACAGAGATATTCAGGCCGAGTATCCGCTCCTTAACCTTTTTTAGTGTCCAGACGACACCTTCTGCCACATATTCGAGCCAGTAACTGAGGTCGTCATCAAGGTCTCTTGCTTGTTGAATCTTCAGGTAGTATTGCTGTCTGTCCTGTTCAAAGAACTCATCCAGGGCAAAAAGATGATATGTGTCAAAGCCTCTGGAATAAAAAAGCCATATAGCGAGTGCCCTTGAGATGCGGCCGTTTCCATCGGCAAAGGGATGTATTGAAACCAAACGATGATGGGCAATAGCACCGGTTATTATCGGATGCAGTGCTTTAGATTCAGTGGAGTTTATCCATTCAAGAAGTTCTATTGTCAGTGGTTTAGCCTTTTTCGGCGGCGGCATATAAACAGTAATTCCCCGATGATCTATTATCCTGTTGGACCTACTTTTATAATGCCCTGACTGGTCATCCGGGAGGACTTTCATGGTAAGAATCCTATGCAGGTGAAGAATGTCAGACTCCATAATCAGTGCATTTGCCTTCCTGCTCCAGATATGGTGCATAGCCGCAAGTGCATTCAATATTTCCTGCTTATCCACAGCCTTTGCCCCTATCTCTTCACCGCGGGCAAGTGCTTCCACCTCAGGCAATGTCAATGGGTTTCCCTCAATGGCTGTTGAGGAATGGGCAATTCTATCAGCAGCATCACGCTGAAGTATCGGCAGCCATGAAACATCCACCACAGCCGAGTTGATCCATGCCCGAATCTCAGTGGCCTGCGTTACCAGACGAAGAAGCTCCGGGCTTATGTTAAAGTGCGGCTTAAACATACCGGCTATATTAACAGTTATGTAAAGTTTATGTCAATATTATTGTAAAGAACCACCCCCACCCTAACCCTCCCCCGTCAAGGGGGAGGGAATATTATTTTTCACACTAATAATAAGAAAAATCCAAAAAAATCCTTGACAACTTAATTCAATAAAATTAAAGTAAGTGATTACTTACATTCAGGAGGTGGAAATGAAAAAGACTTATCTGTTATTTAAATGGCTGTCTGCCTTCATGTCATTCAGTAGTTTTCTTATTTTAGCTTCATTAACCTTTGCTCATGCTGAAGACAGGGTAGTAACACTTCAGGAGGCGTACAAACTTTCTCTGCAAAATCATGAGGCTGTTAAGATTGCAGAGGAGGGGCTTTATCAGTTTGAACAGAGTAAGAAGAAGGCACTCTCTTATGTCCTTCCGACTTTGACGGCTGAGGCCGGTTACACAAAATATGCATCTGAGAAGAGTTCTGCATTCACGGTTATTCAACCGGATTACAGTTATAACTATAGTATAAGGCTCGGGGTTCCAATCTACAGGGGCGGCAGGGAGTGGAGCGCCTTGAGACAGGCAGGCTTCTTACTGGAGGCAGGGGAGAAGGGTCTTTCTATTGTTCAGGAAAATATCCTGATGGAGGTTGCTGCCTCATATTATAACGTTCTCAAGATTGCACGGGAGATAGAGATAAAAGAGGCTGACTTAAAAAGGGGAGAGGAGAGGAGAAGGGTTTCCAATGCCCGTTTTGAGGTTGGAGAGGTGACAAAGGCAGCGGTATTAAGGGCAGAAGCAGAGGTCGCAGGGATACAGGCTGAACTTGCAAGAAAAAAGAGGGACCAGCTTGTTGCGAATGACCATCTCGCGAGACTTATAGGTATGCCGCAAGGTTTCAGATTATCAGAGCCTCCTCAAAACAGTATCACTGCACAGGATATTGAAGCCCTGATAAATTCTGCTTATGACAAAAGGAGTGATTATAAAAAATCAAAGGCTGAAGAGGAAATTGCTCGTGAGGGGATTGTTTATACAAAGGGGAGCTTCATGCCGGGCCTGAGGCTGGATGCTGTTTATTCATGGCGTGACCAGGACCCTGTATCAGCAGCCTTTTTTAATAAAGAGAGCGTATTTGCAACCCTTACCCTTTCATATCCGTTATATGAAGGCGGCCTGAGGACTGCTGAACTAAAGGAATCGGAGAGTAAATTAAGAGAGGCTCAATTTAAAAAGATAAACATAAAAAAGGATATAGAAAATCAGGTGAGGGAGGCATATTACAACCTTGATGCAATTGCCTCTGCTATTGAGTTTTATAAAAAACAGGTCTCTTTTGCAGAAGAGAATTACAACACTGTTTTTAAACAATATACTTACGGGCTTGCCACCAATGTAGATGTTATTGATGCCAATACTGTCCTTGTTACTTCCCATCAGTCTCTTGCCAATAGTTCCATTGATCTCCAGCTTGCGATAATTGGCCTGAAGAGGAATATGGGTGTTTTGAAGGATGAGGTTCGTGCATCATGGTAAAGACCACAACAAAAAAGAAGATCCTTGAATCCACCCTTAAGCTTATTTCTGAGAAGGGCTATCTTGGAACTACCACCAAGGATATTGCCTATGAATCCGGCATTACAGAGGTTACACTATTCAGGCACTTCGGCACAAAGGAAAGACTCTTTGAAGAGGTTCTGAAATGTTATACATTTCTTCCAAAACTTAAAGAGGTCATTTCTGAGATTGAAGGAGATTCTATCAATTATGGGGATACCCTGAAGAAAATCAGTCTGCGTTTCTTTGAGACATTGAAAGAAAGAAAATCATTTGTAAGGATTTTAAGTTCAGAGATGAATGTATATCCTGAAAAGACAAGGGAGGTTTTCAGCAAGTTCATTGATGAGACCAATAAGGTACTTGCAGGTTATTTTAAGTCACAACAGAACGTAGGAATCCTCAGGAGGTTTGACACTGAGATTGGCGCACGTGGTTTCCTTGGGATGTTGTTTTGTTATTTTAATGTTGAAGAGATTGTAATGGGGAAAAGCATATCACGAAAGAAGATGGAAAAGGTTATACAGGAATTTGTTGAGATATTTGTGAACGGGACATTAAAGGTATAATTACAGGAGATTTGCGGTTATGAAGAAATACATGGCTATTAGCATATTAATAATCTTTCTTCCCATCCTGTTAATAAGCTCAGGTTGCAGTAAAAAGGAAGATGGTAAGAATTCAACAGAGAGGGTTATAAATGTTATAACCCAACCGGCAGAGAAAAAGTCACTCAGGCCCTTTGTTGAGGCCGTCGGGACATTGACTCCTTATGAAGAGGTAAACATAAGTTCAGAGGTTGACGGCAGGGTGACGAGCGTATCAATATTAAGTGACGAGGGGTCAGTTGTAAACAAAGGTGCCCTGCTCGCAACTGTGGATGATACGGATTATACCCTTGCAGTAAAACAGTCTGAGTCTGCATTAAGGCAGGCAGAGGTTAGTCTTGCCAATACTAAGATTGAACACACCCGTAAGTCTGCACTTAATAGAGAAGGGCTTATTACAAAAGAAGAGTTCGATACCATATCAACAAGGGTATCACTTTCAGATGCAGAGGTGGATAAGGCTAAGACTGTCCTTGATATAACAAAACAAAGGCTCTCAAAGACAAAGATATATTCGCCGATCGCCGGTGTGATAAAAGAAAAGAGGGTTTCATCAGGAGATAATGTCAGGATGGGGAGTAATCTTTTCACAATCATCCAGAATGACCCGCTGAAACTCTCCTTTACAGTATCAGAAAGGGATGCAGGAAAGCTCAAGACAGGTCAGGACACATCATTTAAGGTAGATTCATTAAATGACAGGGTATTTAATGGGCGGTTAAGCCTTATATATCCGAACCTTGATGACAAGACAAGGACATTGAGGGCTGAGGCTGTAGTGCCTAATAGCAGCGGTGTATTAAGGCCGGGGCTGTTTGCAAGAGTTACACTGTATACGGCCTCTGCCAGGTCGTCTGTGGTTGTTCCGGTAACAGCAATGCTATATGAGGCTGACCAGGTAAAGATTTTTACTGTAGACGGGGATATTGCAAGAGAGAAATTTGTTAAGACAGGCATAAGGCATGGGGATTTGATGGAGATTACAGAGGGTTTAAAAGAGGGTGAAAAGGTGGTTATAGTTGGTCAACAGAATCTTTCAGACGGGGTAAAGGTAAGAATAAATGTGGCTCGCTGATACCTCGATCAAACGTCCGGTCTTTGCAACAATGGTCATCCTCGGCATTGTACTGCTTGGGATTGTAAGCTATCCGCGTATCGGTGTAGACCTGTTTCCAAAGGTGGAATTTCCCATTGTGAATATATCCACAACTCTAAGGGGCGCAAGCCCTGAGATTATGGATATTGACGTCACCGACAAGATAGAAGAGGCTGTCAATACTATAAACGGCGTCAAGAGTATTACATCCACCAGTACAGAAGGAAGGTCTCAGGTTGTTGTAGAGTTTAGTCTCGACAGGAACATTGACCTTGCAGTTCAGGATGTCAGGGAAAAGATATCTGCTGTCAGGGGCAGCCTTCCGCAGGATATAGATGAGCCGGTCATAGAAAAGGTTGACCCTGATGCTACGCCGGTTATATGGATTGCCCTGTCCGGTGAGAAATCCATCAGGGAACTTTCAACTTATGCAAATGAGGTCTTAAAAGAACAGGTACAGAAGATAAACGGTGTCGGTGCAATACGTATCGCAGGGCTGAGGCTTCGTCAGGTAAGGGTGTGGCTCGATTCAGAAAAACTCTCGGCATACAATATAACTGCCCATGATGTGTACAGGACATTAGGCAGGGAGAACATTGAACTTCCCGGCGGAAGGATTGAGGGGAACACCAAAGAGTATGCGGTAAAGATTAAAGGAGAGTATACAAATATACAGGACTTCAATGACCTCATAGTGGGATATACAGGCGGGGCGCCGGTCAGGCTTAAAGATGTCGGCAGGGTAGAGGACGGTATGTCTGAGAAGCGTTCTGTTACTAAATTCAATGGAATACCTGCTGTTGGACTTGGAATCCAGAAACAATCCGGTACAAATACTGTTGAGGTAGTAGAGAGGATCAAGAAGGAACTTGAAAAGATCAGGAAATCCCTTCCATCCGGCATGAAACTGGATATTAGTTTTGACCAGTCCATGTTTATTAAACGATCCATTGCAGAGGTACAGCATCATCTTATTTACGGCGGCCTATTTGCATCACTCGCTGTGCTTATATTTCTTAGAAGTATACGGGTTACGATTATCAGCGCCCTCGCCATCCCGACATCTATTATTGCTACATTTGCCATAATGAATGCCTTTGGTTTCACATTTAATAACATGACCATGCTCGGGCTTTCACTCTCAGTCGGTATATTAATAGACGATGCAATTATTGTTATTGAAAATATCCACCGCCATATTGAAAAGGGTATCACTGTTATGGAGGCCGCATCATCTGCTACAAGGGAGATTGGCATGGCTGTAATGGCAACAACCCTTGCCATAGTAGTAATATTCCTGCCGGTAGCATTTATGAAGGGCATTATCGGGATGTTCTTTTTCCAGTTTGCCTTGACTGTAGTCTTTGCTGTTCTGGTCTCTCTTTTTGTATCGTTTACACTAACTCCAATGTTGTCTTCGAGATTCTTAAAAAGAGAGAGCCATTCTTCCACCGGTAATCCCGGCATGTTAAAGGGCTTTTCAGATAAGTTCGAGGCTGCCTATAAATATATAGAAGATTTATACAGGAGATTATTGACGATTGCCATGAATCACAGGGCAATTGTAATAGTGTCTGCATTGATAATCTTCTCACTCAGCCTGTTCGTAACCAGGTTTCTTGGAAAGGAGTTTGTCCCTTCTGAAGACCAGTCCAGATTTCTTGTGAGAATTGAGGCGCCTATTGATTATTCGGTAGATGAGATTGGCAGGCTGTTTTCCGGTGCAGAAGAAATAGTCAGCAATACACCGGAGGTAATCAGCGTGTTTTATGGACAGGGGTCTTTCGGCGATGTCAACAAGGGGATGATGTTCATTGGGCTTAAACCCAAATCTGAGAGAAACCGCAGCCAGCAGGAGATCATGAAAGACCTCAGGAAGAAGTTCAGGGTAATCCCGGGATTAAAAGGGACTGCTGAGGATATTTCTCTCATAGGCGGCGGGATCAGGAATGTCCCTATACAGTATGCAATCAGGGGGCGTGATTTAGCAGGGCTTCAGCAATACAGCAAACGCATTGTCAATGAGTTTTCAAAACTACCCGGTATCGTTGATGTTGATACGTCTCTGGAAACCGGCAAACCTGAGGTAAGGATATATATTGACAGGGATAAGGCCGCTGATTTAGGGGTTGATGTGACAACTGTTGCAGAGACAGTGAACTTCCTTATAAGCGGAGAGATAAATGTTACAAGATTCAAGGATGAAAGCCGCGGCAGGCGTTATGATGTGAGGATGAGGCTTAATCCCGAAGATAGGAAAATTCCCGGAGACCTTGAAAAGCTCTACTGCCGGGCAAAAGACGGCAGGCTTGTAGAACTCTCGAATATTGTTTCTATTCAGGAAGGCGGCGGCCCGAGTGTCATAAACAGGATTGACAGGCAGAGGTCAGTAATGGTATTCGCCAACCTTGAAGGAAAGACGCTGGGTCAGGCAATGACTGAACTCGATGGCATATCAGCAAAGATTCTGCCGCCTGATTACACAACCGGTTACAAAGGTATGGCAGAGACCATGGGAGAATCCTTTGGCTATCTCATCTTTGCACTTATTCTTGGCGTCATCCTTGCCTATATGGTGCTTGCGTCTCAGTTTGAGAGTTTTATTCACCCCATAACAGTATTGCTATCAATGCCTTTTTCCTTTATAGGGGCATTCGTTGCATTACTCATCACCGGACAGACACTTAATATATTCAGCTTCATCGGATTAATCCTACTAATGGGTCTCGTAAAAAAGAACGCCATACTCCTTGTTGATTACACCAATACACTGAGAGCCGGCGGGATGGAAAGGCGAGAGGCCATACTAACCGCAGGCCCTGTAAGATTACGCCCCATCCTAATGACCACCTTCGCCATGGTCATGGGCATGATGCCCATAGCTATAGGCATAGGCGAAGGCTCCGAGACCCGCGCCCCCATGGCAGTCGCCACAATAGGCGGACTACTTACATCTCTATTTTTAACCCTCATAGTTGTTCCGGTAGTGTATGAATTATTTGATGAGGTGCAAGGAAAGTTTATGAGGGGTAATAAACCTTCTTAGGCCTGTCAGTTTCTTATTGACTACCATTTCTTCAATTTGTTAAAATCCTGACATTCTATTCTAAGTTTATTAATTAATAGGGAAAAGTATTCTTATGAGATTATTCAATCTTAGACGTGCTTTATTCATGTTCTTTTTATCTCTTTCCTTTTCAATATTCTGTACTGCAATGGCGGCATCCGTACCTCAGTCTCAGGAAGAATCCATCACCTACTGGAAGCCTTTTGAGATAACAGCAGACGAAGACCTATCAGTAAAAGATGCTCATGGGATATTTGATCGTCTTCTTACCGGATGGGAAGAAACACGTATACCGCCCAAACTCTATGTGGTTCATTCTGATTCAGGTCCATGGGCGGCATCACTTGATGACGGGAGCGTCCTGCTGAGCAGGGAGGCTATAGATGTGTGCTTCCGTGCAGAATTACATGGTGGTCATGACCGTCTGGCATTTGTCCTCGGCCATGAGCTGGCACATCAGAGAGCGGATCACCTCTGGCATCGCAGGTTCTTCAGGCTTGCCGGCCAACAGCCGCCGCAGGTCAGGGGACTGATGTTGAGCAATCTCCCTTATGATCAGATGGAAACAGCGGATATAGAGGCAAAAGAGACTCAGGCAGACCGTGAAGGTTTACTGCTTATGACCATAACAGGTTTTGATCCAAATCAGGTAGCAGGGGCTGACAGCCGCTTTTTTATGGAATGGGTTGAAAGCCTCTGGGGCCAGCCATGTAAAAAGAAGACAGGTTCAGCTTCCTGTACAAAGGCTCAAAGCCGCTCATCAAGGGTTCAGGCATATCTGAAAGAGCTTGCAAATCAAACCGTACTGTTTGAACTCGGGATACAGGCATATATCTCCGGAAGATTTTCTGATGCACGCTCATATTTTACTGTCTTTGGCCGCCAGTTTCCAAGCCGTGAGGTGCATAACAATATCGGTATGACCTATATTGGCGAGGCTATGACTATGAGAAAAGAGCTTGTATCCAAAGGAGGAAAACTCAGTCATAGTTTTATGTTCCCCTTTATGCTTGATGAAGAGACAGTTATCAAAAAGGTGATGACACAGCGGGGCGGGACACGCGGCGGTGTACTATCCACTGAAGTGTTAAAACTGCAAAATGAGATAGAGCAAAAACTGAGGCAGGCAATTTCATCTTATGAAAAGGCAATCAGGATAGATCCATCTCATAAGGAGTCATACTGGAATCTGGCATCTGCCCATTTATTATTAGACAATGCACCGGCAGCTTATGGAATTATAGCCGGAAATTATGTTAAGCGTTTCGGCAGTGATGCAATGTCCTCAATGCTGCTCGGCATCTCAGCATATCTGGATGGACAGGATGAGAAGGCAAGGCAACTGCTGGAGCAGGCAATAGAAGAAGGCGGTGAGGGATATGACACAATAACAAGAGCGAATCTGGCTATATACCTTAATGCAACCGGAGACCTTGAAGCCTCCAATGCACAATGGAAAATATTGGCTGACGCCGGTCGTAAAAGTGGTGATGAAGAATTATTCCGTTTTGCACTCTTACAAATGGGAAAGCCTGTTGCCGCTGCAATACAAGCAGGTCAAACAGAAAAGGCTGTGCCTGAGACCATTAATGGATACTCATTATCACAACGCGTGGCAACAACACCAAAAGATGCACAGTCGGGCAATAATGAGATATGGATTGAAGGCCAGAGGATTCAGGTTTATCAATTTACCGGCAAATCACAGATGGCAATTGATTCCAATCGTACAGTGATTGCCTTATGGCAGGGAGAGGCCGATGCCGTAACCACAAAAGGCGTGCATATTGGAGATGACGTATCAAAGCTCAACAGGGCGTATGGTGCCTACGGAAGAAAAGTAACAGCCGGTAACAGCGAATATCAGGTTTATGAAAAAACCGGACTGGCATTTCGGGTAAAACAGGGGAAAGTGGCAGGTTGGTTTTTAATTCATTAGATTGTTCTACTCTTCTTAGGGTCTGTCATAAAATAACCTATACATTTATGCATCTCATCTTCCGGCCGTCTTTGTGTGCTCCTCAATCGCAACCCCTCAGCGTAGATTCAACTACGCCTTCGGGTTTGCTCAATCGGTCGCACTCAAACCTGACCGAAATCTGAGCGCCTAAATGCACAAGTTATTTCATGACAGACCCTTAGATGACAGAGAATGAAAATAAAATCACTAAATTCGTAACCATGTATCCACATTCATACTGAATTAAACGAGATAGGACTTCTGGAGCTTGAAAAAAGATTGAATAAAAGAAGGTTAAAAAGGTTTATGACTTTTTTGAAAGATAGTTGTCTATAAAGCCTGCATACCTTTTGAAGTCATCAAGACGGTTCTGAAGTACCTCATAGACCTTACTGATATCTACTGATGCATACTCATGGATTAAAATATTTCTAAAGCCGGCCATTCCCCGTATGGAAGAGGCAAAATCTGAAGGTATGATACCACGCTCTCCAAGCTTATCTATAATATCTACATAATCCTCAATATCTTGCTCGCCAATAACTGCAAGGATATGATTTCCTGTGTCTATCAAGAGTTGAATTGCAAGCTGAAGCCCATGCTCAACAGACCACGCCTTTGCACGGTTTTTTTGTAACTCTTCCAGGGAATAACTTTTAAGATCTTGAAGGGTAAGAATATAATTTTCCAGTTCAATCAGTTTCTTTCTTACAAGTTCTGTATCTATCATCTTTTACCGTAAGTTCCGTCTGCCAGCCGCTTTGACATAAATTCATGCTGAATAGCGAGTAGATATTTAATATCAAGATATTTTGCAATTGTATTGGCATGAAATTCAATCCTTTTTGCCTCAGACCTTGTGAATATGAGAGTCCCATAGCGAATCACCTGAAACTTCAGAAACGCAGGGACATCATTCAGGATTATCATGTCAATCTTGTTGGTACCCAATAACTTAATAAGCGAAGTAATAATTTCTGCACGATAACCATAAGGATATTGGCTATCATCTACTCTGTGTTTTAAGTAGATTGCTATATCTATATCACTACGACTACGAGGAGTTCCCTTGGCATAAGAACCATACAGATATGCCATTAAAATTTCTTTCCTATGGAATAAGAACGGATTTATTTTAATAATTATTCCTTCTTGCTTGTCCTTATTATTACTCAAAATTATAATCCCCCAGACAACACTTCAAACATCATGGTTGAGAGTTTATGATATTAAGTTATTGGAGTCAAGCTCAACTTATGTCTCGCCCAATGTCCTCCATACCTCTTTAGATGCCGGGCTTCAATGCTGTCAAGAGCTTTTGTTGACTTTCAAGCCTCTTTTCCCTAAAATCTGCATTATATTTTCTTTCTTCAAATAATCTTCAACCCGGTGTGTAATAGTTCATTGCAAGTGAACATCACACGAAGACACTACGGCACGAAGTACATAAGGCATACCCAATATTCCCTCCCCTTCAAGGGGAAGTGCTAATAATTATTCCCCCTCCCTTGACGGGAGGGGGTCAGGGGGAGGGTGAGCTATGGTGGAATTTAAAAAGGAGATTTCCAAATGAAGCATTTACACTTAAACAATAAGCTCTCAACATTAATTGCCTTTCTGTTAATACTTCTATACTCCGGCGTTGTATTAGCTGTCCAACCAAATGACCTCCGCGGCATCGGCATTACTGCCCGTGATAATGTGACCGGGACGAACCGTGAGGTGAAGTTATACCGGCAGATGCATGCGGTGATTATCGGGATTGATAAGTACCCGAACCTTTCTCCTGATGAGCAACTATCCTATGCAGTAAAGGATGCAAAGGGGATAGAGAATGTCCTGAGGGAGCAGTATAGCTTTGATAACATATATACACTCTACAATGAACAGGCGACAAGGAGTGCTTAAATGTCGAACATTTAATTATGAGGGCGATCAATTTTTAAATGGATTTAGGATAAATATGAATCCATCAGATGGAGTTGAGCCAGAGAGTCAGTCGGGAGTCGTCAATTTTATTTTACCCTTTAACTATTCGGAACTTGCCCCAGGCGATTATGACATTTTAGTTCGGGCAATCGATATTCTTGGGCAACCTCAAAGCAAATCGGTAACGGTTACTATTAAACAACCTCAGGAGGCATGCGATCATGGTTCTTTTTGCACGAATGGCGCTATATGTACTAATGAAGGCACCTGCCCCGTACAGTTGTCAAACATGGATAAGTGTCCCGTCGCACTCCATCAGGGTAACCATAGGTGTCACCCTTGTTCGAATTCTGGGGACATCCATACCGAATTCTTAATCGTATGGATTTTCCTATCACATCAAGTAACAGGGCATCCAAAGACAGCCTGCATAGAATGCCCCCGTAAACTTAAAAGGCAGAAATGGTAATTGTTGACACTTGTCATATATTGTCTTACAATTAAGCCATGATAGTTTTTGATGCGTCTACTCTTATACTCCTTGCTAAAGCTGATCTTATTGAATTATTTATCTCGACTTATCTTGGTCAGGTTTTAATTCCTGAGGAGGTGAGGTCAGAGATATTGGAAGTAGAGAAGGCAGACGCTGCGGTATTCAAGCAATTAATTGAGAATAAAAAGATTAAAATATTAAAGCTAAAAGATAAGGATTACTCAAATAAATTGATGGAAGATTTTAATATAGAAAAAGGTGAAGCAGATGCTTTGGGGCTTACAATGCAGGAAAAGGCCGGCGTCATTGCAACAGATGATAAAAATGCAATTAAGGCATGTAAGTTTATTAAATTAGAGTTTATTACTTCAATCTCAATCCTGATAAGGGCCTTTGAGAAGGGGCTTATTGAGAGTGATGAAGCATTTATCAAATTGAGAAAACTTCAATCTTTCGGACGGTATAGTAAGGCTATAATTACAGATGCTGCTGAACAGCTTCAGGGAAGAAAGGGGTAAGGTATATGACCACTAAAACGTTAAGCATTCGTATAGATGATGAGGACTATAGATTTCTTTCCTCTCTTGCAGAAGAAGAGAGAGAGAATGTTTCTGATACTGTAAGAGAGCTTGTTGACATGGGAAGAATAATGCTGGCTATAGAACGGTATAAAAAATCAGAGGTATCTATTGAGAAGGCTTCAAAGATTGCAGGAGTTTCTATATCCAAGATGATGGACCTGTTAAAAGATTTTGGGGTTGAGGCAAACATGGAATATGAAGATTATCTGGCAGGATTACGGAATATAAAAAAGATCTGGAGATAATTCAGCAGACTAAGGGTCTGTCATGAAATAACTTGTGCATTTAGGCGCTCAGATTTCGGTCAGGTTTGAGTGCGACCGATTGAGCAAACCCGAAGGCGTAGTTGAATCTACGCTGAGGGGTTGCGATTGAGGAGCACACAAAGATGGCTGGAAGATGAGATGCATAAATGTATAGGTTATT
>JACRGV010000100.1 GCA_016212215.1 Nitrospirota bacterium | reverse complement strand
TGTGAGCCGAAGGCTCATGTGGGTTCATCCGAAAATGACCCCAAGTAAGCAGTAAGCGGTAAGCAGTTAGCAGATAAAGACTGCCTTTCCTGTTTACTGCTCACTGCTTACTGTTTACTATTTTCATTTCCCTTTGTGAGCGCCCCGCTCAGGGACGTTTCATACTGTTCTTGAAAACTTCATCTCTTTACCGGGCCTATCAAGATAGACATCAAATACCATCGCAATATTTCTTATGAGGACGCGGCCTGAGTCTGTAATTTCAATTCTGTCAGGGTGCAGTATTAAAAGACCGTCATCGGCTAATGGTGCAAGGCGCTCTAATTCTTTACTGAAATATTCATTAAATGTAATACCGAAACGCTTCTCCACATCAGACTTGGTTAGCTCAAAATCACACATCAATCGCGTAATGATATGTCTCCTCAATACATCATCGCTGTTTAACTCATACCCCCTGAAAACCGGGATATTACCGGCGTCCACAGTAGAATAATAATCCTGTATCTCCTTCTGATTCTGACCGTAACAGTTTCCCACCATACTAATGGAGGTCATCCCGAAACCGTACAGGTCACATCCGGCCTTTGTTGTATACCCCTGAAAATTTCTATAGAGGGTTTTTTCCTTCTGGGCTATGTTCAACTCATTATCCGGTTTGGCAAAATGGTCCATTCCAATGTAGACATATCCGGCCTCAGTAAACCTCTCTATTGCATTTTTTAATATCTCTATCTTTTCCTTTGCAGTCGGAAGCATCCACTCCTTGATTGTTGACTGATGTTTCTTCATCCATGGGACATGTGCATAGTTGAATAATGCAATCCGGTCAGGATTAATCTCAATAATCTTATCAACAGTCCTTTTAACTGAATCCACGGTCTGGTTCGGCAGGCCATATATAAGGTCTATATTAACACTGTAAAAACCGAGTTCCCTGCACCAGTTCACAAGCCTTCTTGTCATACCTTCCGGCTGTATCCTGTTGACTGCCTTCTGGACTATCGGGTCAAAGTCCTGCACCCCCATGCTTATGCGGTTAAATCCGAGTTTTTTCAGTACCTCTACATGTTCACGCTTAGTCTCCCTCGGATCCAGTTCAACACCTATTTCAGCATCCTCGCTGATAGTAAAGTGGCTTGTTATCCAGGAATACAGCATCTCCATCTCTGAGGCACATAAGAAATCAGGGCTTCCGCCGCCCCAGTGCAGTTGAACCACCTTCCGGTCTTTAGAAATGTATTGGGCAATATTATCCATCTCTTTCTTTATGTAAGAAAGATACTCAAAAGAACGGGTCCTGTCCTTTGTTATTATGGAATTACATCCACAGTAAAAACAGAGGGAAAAGCAGAACGGTAAATGAAAATATAAAGAGAGCGGGGCAAGTTCCTTCCCGCTGTTTGTTTTTATAACCTCTGCCTTAAAATTATCAGGCCCAAAATCCTCTGCCCATACAGGAGCAGTAGGGTAACTCGTATAACGCGGCCCCGGCTTATCATACTTTAACAGCGTCTCAACGCTAATGGTCATCTTATGTGGTTGATTATTAATACTCATGATCTATCACCTTTCAAAGGAACATCTCCATAGCTCACCCCCACCCTGACCCTCCCCCGTCAAGGGGGAGGGAATAAAAATGAACCCCCTTCCCGTCAAGGGAGGGGGAATTTTCTTCTTGCTTCTAACTTCTGTCTTTAATCTGCTTACTATTCACTATTCACTATTTACTGCTTTCCTCATGCACCATCTCCACAAGTGCCTTTGCATGTTCAACCGGTGTGTCAGGAAGTATCCCGTGTCCGAGGTTGAAGATGTGGCCAGGGCCATTACCGTACTTTTCCAGAATATCCTTTACATATCTCTTGATTACCGTCGGTTCTGCGTACAGGACACAGGGGTCTAAATTTCCCTGGAGCGCAACCTTATCGCCAACCCTTCTCCTTGCTTCCCCAATGTCTACCCTCCAGTCAATTCCTATAACATCCGGAGAGGAACTGCACATAAGCTCTAAGATACTGCTTACGCCGTTTGCATAAAGGATTACCGGAACTCCCATATTACTTACATTACTGATTACTTTTTGCACATAAGGGAGTGCAAACTCTTTATAATCATCAGGGGAAAGTGAGCCTGCCCAGGTATCAAATAGTTGAACTGCATGAACACCGGCATTAATCTGTAATTTAAGGTAGTGGGTAACAACTGTAGCAATTTTACTCAGTAGGTTATGTAAAAAGGGTGGATTGCTATACATCATCCGTTTGATCCATGTAAAGTTCTTACTGGTCTCTCCCTCAATCATATACGTTGCAAGTGTAAACGGTGCACCTGAAAAACCGATAAGCGGAACCCTTCTATCAAAGGATTGTAAAATAAGCCTTATCGCTGCTCTCATAAAAGGCATCCTCTCTTCTGATGTTATATCATCAAGCAGAGTAAGCTTGTCAGCCTGCTGTTCAGTCCTTATTGGATTAGCAAAAACAGGCCCCCTCTTTTCAGTGAAAGTGACCTTCATTCCCATTGCCTCAACCGGTATGAGTATATCAGAGAACAGGATTGCTGCATCTACACCAAGTATATCTACCGGCTGAAGTGTCACCTCAGCCACAAGATCTGGTGTCTTGCACATTGTAAGGAAATCTACCTTATCCCTTATTGCCCTGTACTCTTTCAAATATCGGCCTGCCTGTCTCATGATCCATACAGGGGTAAAATCACCCTGCTCTTTGCGGCATGCTTTTAAAAAACTATCATTTTTAAGCATCAAAATCTCCCTTTCATCCGAAAATAACCCCATCCCCACCCTGACCCTCCCCTTGAAGGGGAGGGAACTTAAGGGAGGGGAGCTATTCACTATTCACTATTCACTATTCACTGTCTTGCCTCTGACCTCTGCTTTCTACTGTTCCCTACTTTAGGCCATCTGAATATAATTTGTCAACCAAGTGATGGCACTAATCTTGCTAATTAAATTCTGTAATCCAACATTCAAAAAACTAAAATTATTTCATGGCAAGAAAGAGATAAATTTGTTATATTAGATTCTATTTTATTTTTAAACATCAAAATGGATATTACAGAATACAACGAAGAACTGCCATCAAAGTGGACGGATGCCTTATCAAAGATATCCGGTTTAACACTTCTGACTTTTAAAGAAGACAAGTACATTGCATCTCAGAAACATGAAAGCCAGTTGTGTAAACTCCTGCAGGAACAGACTGCCGGAAAGGCATTCTGTGAGCAGGATTGCACATTACCGCTGGTTCAGGCCTTTAATAAAAAGGAGGCAGTATACTTTAAGTGCTATGCCAATTTAAGCAATGTTGCCATACCTGTCTTCTATAACGGAGACCATGAAAAAAAGAGGGCTATCTTAGGTGGGAGGATTTTTTCATCATATAATGACCTTGCCGGATACAGGGACATTGCAGAAAAGTTAGGATGTGAGAAAGACCGCATAATTAATATTGCAAAGAGTGTATCCTTTAAGGATATGGAAACATTTAAGACCTCAGTAGAGGCAATAAAATCTGCAACAAACATTTTTCTTCAAAGTGTCGGCAAACAGAAAATCATTGATCACAGGGCATCTAAATTAGATACAATAATTAAGGTGGCTGTGAATGCAGGTTCTGCTTCAGAGGACAAAGAGTTTTTCACGACTATCCTAAACACCCTTGGTGTCTTATTTAATGTAAAGTCTGCGATGATAATGGTAAGGGATGGTTCTGAATTCAAGACAGCTCAGGTCTTTGGTACCAAAATTGAAGGTTTATCAGGATTTAAGGCAGAGATTGGCAAGGGGCTTGCCGGTGAAGCGGCTGAAAGGAACGAGGCAATATCTTCCACAGATGTCTTCAATATACTAAAGTCAGGTTTCCCAAATGACGTCACTTCTGTAAAAATATTTCCTATCAGTATAGGGAGCAGGGTGGAGGGTTTAATTGTAATATTAAACACCATCCTTCCAAAAGAGGAGGATGACCTTATAAGGTCTTTTTGCAGTACAATATCACTCTCATTCCAAAACCGTAACTATTTTTCCAAGCGTGAGAATTTTACAAGAAGAGGGCTTGAGATATTACAGGCACTCAATTCAATTGCATCAAATATTGACTCTCCGGAATTATGTGAGGCAATACTGGAAAATGCAGCAGAGGTTGTAGGTGCTGAGCAGGGTTCCCTGATGCTCCTCGATAAGGACAGGATGGCTCTTGAGGTTAAAGCAACAAAGGGCCTTAACATTGCAATCCTTAACTACATAAGGATAAATCCCGGAGAAGGCATTGCCGGTATTGTGATGGAGAAAGGGACACCTCTTGTGGTCAGCAATATTGAAAATGATGAAAGGTTTTCAAGGCCGAACCGTGTAAGATATAAGACCAAATCATTCATCAGCCTTCCCATCAGGATAAAAGACAAGAGCATCGGTGTCCTGAACCTGTCTGATAAAAAAGACGGGACTGATTTCTCAAATATGGATATTAAACTCCTTGAGACCGTTGCCCTATATTCTGCTGTGGCAATTGAAAGAAGGATCTACTATCAGAGTTCTATAAACCTGAAAAAGATATCCATTACAGACCCCTTAACCACCCTTCTTAACAGGAGATATTTTGAAGAAAGGATAGCTGAGGAGCTGGAACGTTCAAGAAGGCATGACCATCCTTTTTCCCTTATTATTATAGACATTGATAATTTCAAGGACTTCAATGACACTTATGGACATCTTTATGGGGATGAGGCGTTAAGAAATACTGCACTCGGCATCAGAGGGTGCATCAGAATTATTGATATTGCCGCAAGATACGGAGGGGAAGAATTCGCTGTAATCTTACCTACAACAAATAAAGAAGACGCCATGGTAATCGGTAATCGTATCAGAGATGAAATAGATAGGATGGCCTTTCCTGTCAGGGGGCTTGGAAAGATAGCCGGGATTACTGTAAGCCTCGGAATTGCATCGTATCCAAAGGATGCATCTACAATAGAAGAACTAATAAATAACGCTGACAGGGCACTTTATAAGGCAAAGGGTCTTGGAAAAAACAGGGTGGTACTTTTTGGAAACCATTAAAACAACTGCTGATATCCTTTCCCTCCTGAAACAGGGCATTGAAGAAATATCTTGCCTGAACGAGGACACTCAGGTACTTAGTTATGTACTTAATTTATGCTTATCACATTGCAGGTTCGAGTCCGGGCATGTAATAAGGAAAATTGTTGGAGACACATGGGTCTTTGATGATTCAAAGAGTTGCCATCTGCCGTTCGACATTTGTGGATATATATCAGAAGAGGACTTTACAATCAATCGGGAATTACAGGAATATTTTGCAAATGAATTTAATATCCGGGTAACTAAGGTTGTCCCTTTTAAGACAGACAACACAATTATTGCCGCATTGTTATTAAAGGATGCTGATGAAAAACCCCACCCTCACCTTAATCCTCTCCCTGAGGGAGAGGAAATTTCCCTCCCCGACACTGAATTGGGGAGGGTCAGAGTGGGGATGGGGTCATTGTCGAGTGAAGACACATCTCACAAAGACTGTTTATCAATAATAGTAAATTACGCCTCCTCCAGAATCAGCATAATAAAATCAAAGGAAGAGATTAAGAAGATAAGTGCCTATTACAATGAAATACTCGTTAAAAAAGAGATGGCGGAGAAGCTTGCATCCCTCGGGACTATTGCCGCAGGACTTGCCCACGAGTTAAAAAATCCGCTTGTCTCAATAAAAACACTGGTTCAGTTACTTCCGGAAAAATTTGATGACCCTGAATTCAGAAACCATTTTACTAACATAGCCATAGATGAAGTGGAAAGAATAAGCAATATAGTCTCTGACCTTCTTGAATTCGCAAAATCTTCGGAACCCAAATTTGACCCATTGGATATGGAAAGTTTTGTGGACTATATGATTTCAATGCTGTCGTACCAGTTTGCAAAGAAAAATATAACTGTTAAAAAGAGATTTGTTGAACATTTCCCGCTTATTCACGCAGACCGTTCACAATTAAAGCAGGTAGCCCTGAATATTTTTATAAACGCTATGGAGGCAATGCCTGAAGGCGGTGAAATTGTAGTGGAAACTATGAGGGGTGAGGATATTATTGACGGTGAAAAGGTTATACTGAAGATAACGGATACAGGCGCAGGTATTCAGGAGGAGGATAAGCAACACCTGTTTGAACCCTTCTTTACTACAAAAGATTCCGGAACCGGCCTCGGCCTGTCAATATGCAAAAGGATAGTGGAACAACATCAGGGAAAGATACACATAGAGAGTGTTTATAATAAGGGGACTTCCGTAACTATTGCGTTCCCTGCAAAATTCCCAACAGCTCCTCAGATACCTTTGATTACGTCTGGCGAGAAACCCCACCCTCACCTTAATCCTCTCCCTGAGGGAGAGGAGACAAACATTATTCCCTCTCCCTTGACGGGAGAGGGTCAGGGGGAGGGTGAGCTACTAGCACATCCTATTGACATACTGGAACCGGAGACCTCTTGAAGATACTGTTACTGTTAACATCCTCAAATGAGATAATCAATCGTTTTGAGTCAAGCGTGTCGGATGAATATATCGTCCTTGCAACAGACAGCCTTGATAAAGGGGCTGACCTTATACTGACTGAACAGGTTTATATAATAGCAGTAGATATAACCATATCAGACAAGATATCTTTATGGCTTAAAAGATATGCACACATCCCCGGTTTAATCTGGCTGGGAATCCTACCTCCTGAAATATCAAAAGAAGGACTGGAATATCACAGCATTTTCCATGAAGTATTATACACCCCGCTTTTACCTCAGGTAATTTCTAAAGAGGTAAGCAATATCCTGCATCGTCATAAATTATCAGAAAAGCTCAGACATAAGAGGTTTTCTCCGAATATATATCCGGAACGTTATATGGTTCCGGAAAAAAATATAATGTCATCATTTGAACCACTCGAAAAGGCAGTTGCCCTTGCAAGGACATTTACAGCAAGCTTTGACCTCGATAAACTAACCAATCTCTTTCTTGACGGCGTGATGGATGTGCTGGCCGTAAGCCGTGCCTCTATACTCTTGTTTGACCCGGAAGAGGATACATTCAGGATTAAGGCATTCAGGGGTCTGCATCCTGACATTACCTCCCGTGTCTCACTCTCTTCCGACAGCGGAATGGTGTTATGGCTTTCTGCAAGGGGCAGGATATTAAGAAGAGACAACTCAGAAGAGGACATCGGTCATACCAACATATTTGAACGCGCACTGAACGAGATGGAGATACTTCAGGCAATTATAAGTATTCCGGTGATGTATGAGGGGAAGCTTATCTGCATCTTAAATCTTGATTACAAGATAACCGGTGAATCATACACAAGGCAAGAGCTTGAAAAATTATTTGTCCTCTCAAACTATTTCGGCAAGACACTGCATGATATCTATAACTATAACAAGGTATGTTATCAAAAAGAATATATTCAGAAGATACTCGAAAAGATGGGAAGCGGCGTCATCACAGTGGATGACAGGGAACGAATCATCATATTTAATCCGAGGGCAGAAGAGATATTAAATCTGACCGGCAGGGATATGGTCGGTAAATCTATTATATCGTTACCTGAACATTTGAGTAACCTGAGCAGTCTGATGAGTGAAACCATGAAACAGGGGAATACCTCCAGTAAGAAAGAGATTATTCTTGAGAAAGAGGGTATAGCCCTTGAAGTAGATTCTTATGGATTATACGGCATGAAAGGTGAACTTATAGGCGGGGTATTACTTTTAGACGATATTTCTGCAAGGAAGGAATTAAACAAGGAGAAGAAAAAGGGGGATACCCTGCAGACGTTAAACAGCCTTGCAGGGAGGATGGCCCATGAATTAAGAAACCCCCTTGTTGCTGTAAGAACATTTACACAATTGCTGAAGGAGCGGTTCAATGACCCTGAATTCCAGGACTTTTTTTATAACACAGTCGTTGAAGAAGTTGATAAATTAAATAATCTTATAGAAAAATTAGTTGCCTTTGTTAATCCGATAGAGTATAAATTTGAGACACTGGATATCGGCGATATTATGGACAAGTGCCTTGAATCGGTTATAACTGATTATAAAATATCAGACATCCGCCTGATCAAAAATTATAAGAAGGGTGTCTTTAAAGTTAAGGCCGATTATATCCAGTTGGGCAAGGCATTTTCATATATACTGCAGAATTGTTTTAATTCAATATCCCCGGACGGGACACTCACAATAGGTATTGAATCTTTTCAAAAAGATGATACTATAACTGTGACAATAAAAGATAATATGCGGGTCATACCCAAGGCAGACCTGGAAAGGATTTTTGATCCATTCTACACATCATCATTAAGAGAGGTATGGCTGGGGTTCCCATTAAGCCAAAAGATAATTGAAGATCATAGAGGAAAAATAAATATCAACAGTAATCCGAATCAGGGAACTATTATCTCAGTACTGCTTCCTGTGATAACTCGTTAAACAGCTAAGGATGGCGTGAGTTTACACTAAAAACATAATTCTGACTTACAAGGAGGTTTAGATGGAGGAAAAAAGCAGTTTACTCGTTGTGGATGATGAGAAAGGCCCAAGAGAGGCCCTCCGGATGATTCTCAAGAACAGATATGATGTAGTAACTGCAGAGAACGGTATCCGGGCACTGGAATATATAAAAGTAAGAACCTTTGACGTAGCAATAATTGACATTAAGATGGCAGGCATGGATGGACTGCATTTACTCAGGCAGATAAAAGAGATAAAGCCGGAGATTGAGGTTATCCTGATGACTGCTTACGCAAGTTTAGAGACCGCAAGAGGGGCCCTCCAGTACGGGGCATTAGACTACATGATAAAACCATTTGACCATAAAGATGTCATTATGACTGTAGAAAAAGGGATTGCAAAAAGAGGCGAGTATTTAAAAACAAGGCTTGAGATAAGAAAACTCCAGCTTGCAACCAATGAGCTGACAAAAGAGATAGAAAACGCAAAACATAATATTGAGAATCACTACAAAAGCACTGTATCTGCATTGTTAGCAGCTATTGATGCCAAAGACCAATATACAAGAGGACACTCGGAAAGGGTATCAAAGTTTTCCGCATTCCTTGCAGAAAGAATCGGGATCCCTAATGAACAGTTATTGCCGTTAGAACAGGCGGCACTTATTCACGATATAGGAAAGATAGGAATAGAAGGAAATATTCTCAGGAAACAAGGGTCTCTGGACCGGTTTGAACTGGAAGAGATAAAGAAACACCCCATTATTGGTTCAAAGATAATTTCATCAGTAGAATTCCTCCATGAAATGGTACCGGTTGTTCTGTATCACCATGAAAGGTATGATGGAACAGGATTTCCGGAAGGGCTTAAAGGTACAGATATACCGCTATGTGCAAGACTTGTATCAATAGCCGATGCCGTTGATGCAATGTTATGTAACCGCCCCTACCGCTCAGCCCTTGCAATGGACCATGTTAGAAGAGAGATATCGTCAATGTCAGGCAGGCAGTTTGACCCCGATATAGTTTCTGTTGTCCTTACAGGCGGGGTTCTCGAATGTTATATGAGTTTATTTGATTATCAACACACAGGGAGATCGTTATGAAAAATAAGACTGCAATTGTTTGTGCCTTTTTGTTTATTATTTCAGTATGGGTTATATTGCCTTTTGGTCCTGCTGAGGCAGGGGTATCGTCGGGAAAAAACAGCAAACTTCAGGAGGAACTTAAAGAGGAAGTCAATGCATTAAAAAAAGAGGTACAGGAATTAAGAAAAGACGTTGATGCCATTAAGGCGAAAGCAGTCACAGCAAAACCTGAAGAACCTCAACAGGAGACGCCGGAGGTAACAGTCAGCATGGACGATGACACAGTCTGGGGCAATAGTGATGCGCCTGTTGTTGTATTAGAGTTTTCAGATTATCAGTGTCCATTCTGTAAGAGGTATTATAAAAATACCCTGTCTGAGCTGGATAAGGACTATATAAAAACCGGCAAAATCAAGTATGTATTCAGGGACTTCCCTCTGGAATTCCACAAACAGGCGCCTAAGGCTGCTGAGGCTGCACAATGCGCCGGAGAGCAGGGGAAGTATCGCGAGATGCACGATAAGATATTTGATAACCAGAGCACTATACAGGTAGATGACCTGAAGAAGTATGCATTAGAAATAGGGCTATCTGCTGATTCGTTTAATTCGTGTCTGGACAGCGGTAAATATACCGGTGAGGTAAATAAAGATATTGATGACGGAAGAAAGGCCGGTGTATCAGGAACACCGACATTCTTCATTGGAAAGGCGCCGCTCAAGGGAAAGGAGTTTACCGGACAAAGGATTGTAGGTGCAAGACCTTATTCTGCATTTAAACAAATAATAGATACTCTGCTGCAGGCTAAGTAACATCAAACAATGCATCAGCAAATTCGCGGGCATTGAAATCCCTGAGGTCATCAATGCCCTCGCCGACGCCGATCATCTTGACCGGTATCTGAAGTTCTTCTGCAATGCTCAAAATTATCCCGCCCTTGGCCGTACCATCCAGTTTTGTTAATACTATTCCAGTCAGACCTATATCCTTGCTGAATGTTTTTGCCTGCATGAGTGAGTTCTGTCCGGCTGTGGCATCAAGGACGAGTAGAACTTCATGAGGGCTGCCGGGGTGTTCCCTTTCAAGTATCCTGCGGATCTTTTTCAACTCATCCATAAGGTTAACCTTGGTATGAAGTCTTCCGGCAGTATCAACAATAAGGACATCCGCACCTCTGGATTTTGCTGCTGCAAGTGCGTCAAAGACTACTGCTGCAGGGTCAGAGCCGTCTGAGTGTCTTATTACGCTTGCACCGCTCCGCTCTCCCCATATTATAAGCTGTTCAATAGCCGCTGCCCTGAATGTATCTGCCGCGGCAATTATTACCTTTCTGCCTTCACGCCTCAGTTTATCGGATAACTTTCCTATTGTTGTCGTCTTACCTGTACCGTTCACACCTACAATTACTATTACATCAGGCCTTGCATCCCTGAGATTCAGAGAGCCTTCATGTGAACTCAATATATCAAGCATCCCCTGCTTTAATATATTCTTCACCTCTTCAGGGCTGTTACCTCTCTCTTTCTTTACCTTATCTATCAGTTTTTCTGCCACTGATGCGCCGGTATCTGCTGAGATTAATATCTCTTCCAGCTCCTCCAACGTAGCAGTGTCAACCTTCTTGAACCTTGAGAAGAGGTTATCAATATTTCCTACAAGTTTTGCTTTTGTATTGAAAAGTTTTTCACTTAGTTTTGAAAAAAAGCCCATAATCCCTTTCTCGAAAATAACCCCATCCCCACCCTAACCCTCCCCTTGAAGGGGAGGGAATAAACTTAGCACCCTCTCCCTCAGGGAGAGGGTCCGGGTGAGGGTGGGGTTTTCATTGCCATTTGTGAGCACCCTGCTTATGGAGGTTCATCCAAATATCTGAAATAATAAAACTGTTATCACGATCCCTAATATTGCCCCGATTACTATCTCCCGCATTGAATGGATTCCCAGTGTTACCCTGCTTGATGCTACCATTAAAGCGAGAATAAATGTCAGTATACTTATAAGCGCGTTTTGTGTCAGAAATGCCGTTGCCGTGCTTATTGAAAATGAGACAGCCGCATGTCCGCTTGGAAATCCGCCATAAAAAGGCCTCCCCTTACTGCTGTATGATTTTAAAAGTATCACAGCTATCACAACAAGGATAATACTGATCAATGTCAGGTGTTCAGAGGCATCTCTTACATAAGCAATAGCAGCAGGAAAAGGGTACTTTATATAAGGAAACAGAATAAGATAACCTGTAATAACCGCCCCCACTGATACTAAGAAAACAGCACCGGCTGCAACATCTTTGGCTGCCTTTGCAAGTTCATGATAGTCCGGCGAAATAATATCAACAATAGTTTCAACTGCTGTATTTATCATTTCCGCCAGTAATACCAGTAAAATAATAAAACTCAAAATCAGAAATTCAAGACGGGTAACACCAAATAGAAGGCTCACTATTATAGCCATCCCCGCTGCCCAGAGGTGATACCTCATGTGCTTCTGGGTCTTAGCTACATACAAAATACCTTCCATTGCCAGATTGGCACTTTCTACAAAATTACGCGGCTTCATCCGGGAATAACCCCATCCCCACCCTAACCCTCCCCTTGAAGGGGAGGGAAATTTCCTCTCCCTCAGGGAGAGGATTAAGGTGAGGGTGGGGCTTTAATCATCCTTTCTTTACACATCAAAGCAATCTAACCACTTACTTCTACCTTCAATCTTCAGCCTTTTCTAACTTCTTACTTCATCCTTCCGCCATCTGCAGCTTACCTTTGCTTATTTTTTCTTCTGTCAACTTTGCAAGTATCATGTTTTCCTTCTTCCGCATCCTGCGTTCCTCAGCAGGAGATAATTCATGGTCGTAGCCTGTCAGATGCAATATCCCGTGTGTAAGCAGTAATAAAAGCTCCTTTGAAGGGGAGTGTCCCTGTTCTTTTGCCTGCTTATGTGTCTTCTCCATGGAGATTACTATATCGCCAAGCAATACCGGATGGATGGGATTAAGGGGAGGGGGCACTTCATTCATCGGAAACGAAAGCACATCCGTAGAACTATTCTTCCCCCTGTATTGCCTGTTAATCGCCCTCATCCTCCTGTTATTTACAATCAGGATGCTCAATTCAACATTCTTCAGCCTGCACAGGGACAATATAGTCTCAGCGTTTGTTTTAATAAACCTCTGATTTACACTGTACTTTTTCTGTTGATTCTTTATTTCGATATTCACGAACAACCCCATCCCCACCCTAACCCTCCCCTTGAAGGGGAGGGGATTCGGTTCAACATCTTTCTTCTAACTTCTAACATCTTACTTCTTGCCTCTGCTCCTCTTCCCTTTCGCCAGAAAAATCTCATACGCCTTTACAATATCCTGAACCAGTTTGTGCCTGACAACGTCCTTCTCTGTAAAGTAGCTGAACTTTATCCCGCGTATGCCGGAGAGTATCCCCTGAATCTCTATCAGACCGGAGATCTTTTCTGCAGGCAGATCAACCTGCGTAATATCACCTGTAACAACTACCTTGGAATTAAATCCAAGCCTTGTAAGAAACATCTTCATCTGTTCAGATGTTGCATTCTGTGCCTCATCTAATATTATAAATGAATCATTCAGTGTCCTTCCCCGCATAAAAGCCAGAGGAGCTATCTCTATATCCCCGCGTTCAATCAGCCTGTTTGCCTTTTCGGTTTCCATCATGTCATAAAGGGCGTCATACAAGGGCCGCAGGTAAGGGTTAACCTTTTCATACATATCACCCGGTAGGAACCCGAGTTTCTCACCAGCCTCTACAGCGGGCCTTGCAAGTATGATGCGGTTTACCTCTTTCTTCAGAAGGGCGGATACGGCCATTCCCATGGCAAGATAAGTCTTTCCTGTCCCGGCAGGACCTATCCCGATAACAATATCAAATTCCCTTATTGCCTTAATATAATCTCCCTGAGCAGGGGACTTGGGCATTATTATCTTCTTCTTTGAAGGGATTGATATTGCGTCATTGAATGCCTCCTTCAGATTAAAACCCAAATCTTCAGAGGTTTTCCTGATCAGATACTCTATATCATCAACACGGATACTATAACCGTCCATTAAGAGGGTTTCGAGGTCCGTAATCACCCTCTCCCCGACCTTTATCTTTTCCTGAGGACCTTCCAGAATAACATCAGTCCCCCTCGCTATTACCCTTATGCCTATGAGTTCCTCTATCTTCCGCAGATTTACATCACCGCTTCCAAAGAGGACATGCGGATCAATATTTTCCTTTATCCTGATTTTTATTGTACGATGCATCAATAGATGTCATTCTCCTTTGTTTATCTGAAAATAACCCCATCCCCACCCTAACCCTCCCCTTGAAGGGGAGGGAATAAACTTAGGCGGCTGAATTATATCATAACCGTTTTCAATCTTTCCACTTCCTCTTACCTTCTTCAAAATAGAGCATCTCATGTGTCTCAAACAGAAGGTCGGGTATCCTCAGATTCTCAGGGCAACGGGGCAGACATTCATTACACCTTGTACAACTCACAGCCTTCATACCTCCAAACCAGTGGTCAGCATTTCCGAACATCTTATACCTGTATCTCCCGAATTCAACCATATCAAAAGCCTTTGAAAGATTCCTCAGCCTCAACACCTCAGGGATATTTATTCCTGCAGGGCATGGAAGACATTTATGACACAAGGTGCAAAGAGTATTTCCAAGTATTTTATACTGACTGTCGAGCCTGCTGATAATCTCCTGTTCTGACGAAGATAACCCCCCCATGCCCCCCCTTAAACTAAGGGGGGGAAGCCCCCCCCCGCGGCTCATCGGGTTCAACCGCCTTTATGTGCGGTTCAAATTCATCAGGATGTGCAGCACCTACTGTCACAGTTGTAATCTCTTTATGAGATAGACAGAACCTGTGATTAATAGTAATTGGATGGTACGGGGCAGTCAGCTTCAATAAAAGTTCAGGCGGCCTGTGGAGCTGTCCTCCCTTATCTGTCGGTGAAATTATCAGTACCCCCATATCCTTTTCTGCTGCCTTTTGCAAAACAGGGGAATTCCGTTGATTAAAATAATAATAATGGATATTGACTGATTCGAACTCTCCGGTATCAATTACCTTTAATATCAGATCAAGACCTCCATGTGATGAGAAACCCACATGCCTTATCAGCCCCTCTGACATTGCCTGACGAACAGCATCCAATGCCCCGCCTTTTCTGAAGGTCTGCTCAATCTGCTCTTCAGTATTAATGCCGTGTATATCAAAATTATCTATATAATCAACCTGAAGCCTGCTTAAAGATTCTACTATATACTTCATGTAATTCTGATAATGTTTGGGGGTAATCTTTGTGGTGAGATAAAAATCCGAACGGTCAAAACCATGCAAGGCCCTTCCCAATATCTCCTCACTATTTTCATAACCGCGTGCAGTCTCATAGTGGTTGATTCCATTGGCCATAGCCTTGTGAACAACAGCAGCGGCTTGTTCTTCCGGGACTTCCGGCAACTGCATTGCCCCGTAAGTGAGGACAGAGATATTAAGCCCTGTCTTTCCGAATCTTCTTTTCTGGATATTCTGCCTCCCTGATAAATGGAAGTGCCGGCAATTTAACACTCATCCCGGCCATTTTCCTGAATTTGAGCCTCCTGCGGACACGTTTTGCAAGAGCAAGATTTTTCCTGCCGGCAGGGTCTTCCCTGAGACATAACGCCTTTTCTCCGTTGCATATAATATCAATCACAGCACCTAATGACCTCTGATAATACATCTCAACATCTTCCTTATGCAGAATCCACTTTGAATATGATGACAGTCTGTTAATCATCTTGTGCCAGTGTTCCATACGGCTTATCAGAAGGACATTGTTAAATATCGTCTTATTGGTACTGAATGACAGCAGATTATTATCAAGCACACTCTCAAGGAGCGGGTCATTATCCTTGTGAACATCCTTCATAATATTATAAGGAAGTTCCCACACAACCCTGTCAGCCAATGCATCAAAACGCATCTCCCAATAAACATGACGCAGAAGACGCGTTGAATATGTTGTTACCATCTTCTCAGGGACAAAATAATTGTGAGAAATAGTATCAGCCGCAAGGTGACTCAGATAGCCAAAAGCAAACGCCTTCTGGGAAGGACTTCCCGCCTGTTCCAGCACATTAAATCCAATACGCCAGTTATGACAATGATTCAATGCCCTTGTAAACTTTTTTCCGACTACAATATCAGCGCTGATACAACCGTAAAGATAATCGTATGGATAAGTTTCAAGCAGTATTTTAACAGGTGCAGCAATCAGCGAGGGACTGCTCAGGATATGCCATCCGAGCTGAAGATGGGTCGCCGGCCCCCATGCATATACATTGTCCGGCCATAAAAGAAAAAAGGGAAGAAAGATTAGAGAAATGATTATAAACACCTGTGTTTAACCTTTATATTTTAGAGAACGTCTATCATGTTAAACCCATTTGGATTGTTTGTAAACCACGAAAATGAGGCCCCCTCACCCGGACCCTCTCCCGCCGGGGGAGAGGGAGGCTGAGATTATTCCCCCTCCCTTGACGGGAGGGGGTTAGGGGGAGGGTGAGCTATGGAGATTTTCTGATGAACCCCCATGAACCAGGGTTCACAAAGGGCCATGAAAATCAGCGGGACAAGAAAGTCCCGCCTATCCTCAATCTCTGTGTGGATAGGCGGGGTTTTCTTACCCCGCCGGAGGAGATTTTCGGATGAACCGTCATGAAACGGAGGTTTCACAAAGGAGGATGAAAACCACCCCCCCCAAGCCCCCCCTTGTTAAGGGGGGGAAAGTTCCTTTGGTGCTCAATGGCCAACGGCAATCCCCCCCTTTGTTCAAGGGGGGGCATGGGGGGGTTA
>JACRGV010000099.1 GCA_016212215.1 Nitrospirota bacterium | reverse complement strand
GGTCTGTCATAAAATAACCTATACATTTATGCATCTCATCTTCCGGCCATCTTTGTGTGCTCCTCAATCGCAACCCCTCAGCGTAGATTCAACTACGCCTTCGGGTTTGCTCAATCGGGCGCACTCAAACCTGACCGAAATCTGAGCGCCTAAATGCACAAGTTATTTCATGACAGACCCTAAGTATAATGCCTGATTCAATTCAAGACACAATCAAATATTTGTAACCTCAAGGTACAATAGCAATTGTATCATGTGCCCGCAGCCAATGTCTTTTAATAGTCTCAACAATAATTTCGTTAAGTGTTAATGATTGCATTTGTTTTATTAATAGGAGGATTTATATTTTATGACCCTAAAGTAGCAGGATGAAGAACATCTGTCAAACTAATTGCTCCATTCTGAGACATGGGAAACCTCTGGATTCCCGTTTCCACGGGAATGATGGCTTTTACATGAGCCTCAATAACTTACTCTAACAGCCCCGGATTCATCAGGCCGTACAGGCCGAAGCCAAGCACCTCTTCAATTATAGTATCTATCTCTGATGTGTCACGCCGGGTTAAGGTGATGTGTTCAATGACCTCTCTGATACTGCCAAGGATACAATAAGAGGTGATGCGGGGGTCACATTCGCGGATGAGGTTCATCTTTGTGCCCAGCCTCAGTGCCTCTTCTATTTTCAATGCGAGGTTTGAATAAAATTCCGTGAGTTTCTGATCTGATTCTTCATCAAGGCCGGTGGCATGACGCAATAAAATCCTGCTAAGTTCAGGGTTCTCTATGAACAGGGTAAAAAGGCGGGTGAGGTTTGCCCTAAGCTGGTCTAAAGGGTCTGTCTTTTCGGGACCTGTTTCTCCAATTTTAATTGTCCTGATGCACCGGTCAATCTCAAGCAGGAGGTTGTCCAGTATGCTATCAAATATCTGACGCTTGTTTTCAAAATAGAGGTAGAAAGTGCCGCGTGCTATCCCCGCCTTTTCTATAAGGTCTGCAATGGTTGTGTCGTGGTAACCCTTTTGTGAAAATATGGTGATTGCAGCGGTTAGAATCTCTTCCCTGCGGTTTTTTTTAAGCATTAATTGCCTGCGATGGTGAGTCTTCCTATCTTGATAGTAGGGGCACAAACTTTTTGTCTTAAATCAAGGTCATTCCCTACCATCTCTATCTGCATAAGCATGTCTTTAAGATTGCCTGCAATTGTAATCTCTTCAACCGGGTATGTCAGTTCTCCGTTTTCAATCCGGATACCTACAGCACCTCTGGAATAGTCTCCGGTTACAGGATTAAATCCGAAGCCGATCAACTCTGTTACGTACAGGCCGGAGTCTACGGATTTTATAATGTCAGCAGGGGAGGAGTCTCCGGGCGTTAAATAGAAATTGGTCGGAGATACTACAGGCGGCGAACCGGCACCTCGTGAGGCATTTCCCGTTGTCGTAAGATTTAATTTTCTTGCAGAGTAGGAATCCAACAGATAGCTTTTTAAGACACCATTTTCAATAATAGCGGTTTTACCTGTAGCAGTACCTTCTCCATCAAATGGCTTGGAGCCTAAGCCCCATGGGATTGTGCCGTCATCATAAATTGTTATGTTAACGGAGGCTATCTGCTTATTCAACATCCCGACAAGGAATGAAGATCCCTTGTATATCGAGTATCCTGATATTGCCGAACATAAACTGCCGATAAGGTCTGAGGCGGTCTCTGAGTCAAACACTACAGGCGCCTGACACGTATTTATCTTCTTTCCCCCAAGACGTCTTACCGTCCTCCTTGCTGCAAGTTCTCCGATACTGACCGGACTTTCCAACTGAGAATACTTCCTCTTTGATGAGTACCATGAATCTCTCTGCATAGAACCGTCCTGAGATGCGATTGGTGTTGCAGACAGGCTGAACATTGATGACTCATAAATTCCGGCTGACCCGTTTGTGCCTGCATATATAAGGCGTGAATATCTTTTACTACAGTATCCACCCTCTGAATTGGTTATCCTTTTATCGAAGTTCATAGACGCGGCCTCTGCCTCTTTTGCAAGCCGTATCATCTCTTCCACAGATAAATCATGAACATGTTCATCATAGATAAGGGGGGGAGCTGTTTCTTTAATAGCTGTATTAGTTTGAGCAGCCGGGAGACCTGCGTAATCATCTTTTGCAGTCAGTTTTGCAATCCTGCAGGTATCTTCCAGCAACCTCTCTAAATTTTCAGGGGACAGATCAGAGGTAGATGTAATAGCACTGCTCTTCCCGAAAAAGAGTCTTAGTCCGAGTGCCTTATAGTTGGAGTCTGTAATCTTCTCTATCTCAGAGAGGCGGATTATAACAGAAGAAGTCCTCCCTTCCAATAAAATAATATCCCCATCCGTTGCCCCTCTCCTCTTAGCCTTCTCCAGCAACTGCTGTGCAGTATCTATTGAAATATCCATTCGTCCCTTAGTTTTCTTGTGTCTTATTTCTTGCTTCTAACTTCTAACTTCTTATCTCTAACATCTGCTCACTCTAATCACCTTGTCCCCCCCACCGTAATACCATCTATCTTAATCGTGGGAAGTCCAACTCCAACAGGTACAGACTGTCCGTCTTTGCCGCATGTTCCTATTCCCGCATCCAGCTCTAAGTCATTGCCGACCATGGATACTTGCTTGAGGATGTCCGGCCCGTTGCCTATAAGTGTGGCGCCTTTCACAGGTGATGTAATCTTACCGTTCTCTATCAAATATGCCTCACTTGCAGAGAAGACAAACTTGCCGCTCGTTATATCTACTTGCCCGCCTCCGAACGCAACTGCGTAAAGGCCTCTCTTAACAGATTGAATAATGTCGGATGGCTTTGAATCACCGGCCAGCATAAATGTATTGGTCATCCTCGGCAGGGGCGGGTGTGCGTAGCTTTCCCTTCTCCCGTTTCCGGTTAAAGGCATATTCATGAGTTTTGCATTAAGACGGTCCTGCAGATAGCCTTTGAGGATCCCTTTTTCTATGAGTACAGTACGTTGTGTCTGTGTGCCTTCATCGTCTATGTTTACTGAACCCCGCCTGTTGACTATTGACCCATCATCAATCACTGTGCAGAGTTCGGATGCCACCTTTTTGCCTATCATATTTGAAAATGCTGATGACCCTTTTCTATTGAAGTCTCCCTCAAGACCATGTCCTATAGCCTCGTGGAGGAGGATGCCGGGCCAGCCGGGGCTGAGCACCACATCCATAGTACCGGCTGGTGCATCAACAGCATCTAAATTTGTTAATGCCTGTTTTACAGCCTTCTCTATATAAGATGTGAAGCGGTCTTCATCAAGAAAATACGAATACTCAACCCTTCCGCCTCCGCCATAAGTCCCAACCTGACGGTTTCCTTTGTCCTCAGCAATGATTGATATATTAAGCCTGCAAAGGGGTTGAATGTCTCCTATTACAAGCCCCTCTGATGTTGCAATCAGTATCAGCTTGTATTCACTGCCAAAGGATGCAAGCACATTTTTAATGCGGGGGTCCATGCCCCGTGCAATCTTGTCAATCTTCTCAAGCAGTTCAATCTTGGTTTCTACAGGTATATCTGTTGGATAGGTCTCAAGGGGATAGAGATTGAGTACGGGTTTTGTAATCCCTTTTATAGGGACTACCGCACTTCCGGCGGACTCTGATGCAATGAAACTCGCAGTCTTTGCCGCAATCTGTATACGTTCCAGTGAAATCTCATCAGAATATGCATACCCTGTCTTATCACCCGCATTCGCCCGCACACCAATACCATGCGAGATACTTTTTGAGGCAGTCTTTACAAGCCCTTCTTCAATGCCCAGCCCTTCGCTGATAACATATTCAAAGTACAGGTCTGCATAATCTATCTTCCTGCTCAGAAACCCTTTCATCGCCTCCTGCATAGAGCGATTATCCATACCAAACTTCTCAGTGAGAAACGTTTCAGGGTTAATTAAGTTTTTTGACATGCTGACAGGATAATTTAATATGGAGGTTTGTGTCAACAGAATTTATAAAAGCCAATTATTCTAACACACATGAAAAAACATTTGCCAGACCAATACATGTTCTTTATACTATTGAAATTAAGAGGAAGTGGTCAACTGGCAAAACAAGCTGCTTAACACGTAATGGCAGAGGTGGCTTCACTCTGCTTTTCCCAACTGGTGAGCACAGGCTCATTGCATCATAATAAAGAAAGATTGAACTTATGCAATTCGAATGGAACAGGGAAAAAGCAAAAAAGAACCTTAAAAAGCACACGGTTTCATTTGAAGAAGCCATGACAGTATTTTATGATCCGTTATCAGCGACGTTTGATGACCCGGACCACTCAGTTGGAGAACAAAGATTAATAACCATTGGCTATTCCTCTCACGGACGTTTGCTGGTGGTTTCACATACTGATAGAGGTGGAGTGATAAGAATTATTAACGTACGTACCACAACCGCACATGAAAGGAAACGACATGAAAGCTAAAGATAAAAAAAATAATGATAAATTACGCCCCGAATACAATTTTGATTATTCTAAGGCTGTTCGGGGCAAGTATTACAAGCGGATTATAGAAGAAGGTGCCAATGTTGTCATGCTTGAGCCGGATGTGGCCAAGGCATTTGCTGATTCAGCCGCAGTAAATGATGCATTAAGGTCATTACTTGATTTAACAAGAACAACTCAACGCCTGACAAAGCACTCCACTGAACGCGCAAAAACTGCACGGCGGTGATTTTCCAGGATAATTATAATGAGAAAGGAAAAGTTGTTTATGCTGAAGTATTCTCTATCCTTGAAATAAATATCTCCACGTTCCTTCTGAATTGAAAAAGTGCCGTGCCCTCAACTCTTAACAAAGTTCAAAACCTCCACGAATTTCCTATACTCTCTATCATCAACTTTACCCATTATATTTAGATTCATTAAAGGTTTCCTTTTAACAACCGTATGCAGCATTGTCTTATAATTTGTGTACCAGATACATGCCTTCTGATAGGCATTATTAATCTCAGGTATATTAAGATAATCTTCCCAGGGAATATCATCATTAACAAGAATCTCCAGCCATAACAGGTCGTAACCGTTCACGGGTTAAAAAGGCACTCCTTAAAAAAGCACTTCCTGAAATTCCATCAATTTTTTCACCAAGTTTTAAAAGCTTAGAATGACCTACTAAACAAAACTTGCGTTCCAATTCCGGATAGGCTATATTATC
>JACRGV010000098.1 GCA_016212215.1 Nitrospirota bacterium | reverse complement strand
TGATATTTTATCTCTCAAGTTCATCGGCTCTCCTTTTGTGTGGTATTTTTTAACAAACATATTCTACCAAAAGGAGAGCAATTTTACACCAAATAAATTCAGAAAAATTCACTTATTTTATTACTTTTGCAAGAGCCTCCTTTATTAGAAAATAAACCCCATCCCCACCCTAACCCTCCCCTTGAAGGGGAGGGAATAAACTAAGCACCCTCTCCCTCAGGGAGAGCTGCAATTAAATTCCTTCCAAATCCCTCCCCCCTCTTTTGCGGGGGGAGGCAGGAGGGGGGGATCCGGGTGAGGGTGGGGTTTTCATTGCCCTTTGTGCACCGAAGGCTCAAATGACATTTATTTAATTTTCACCGGTATTCCGCACGTCACCAGATAAACCTCGCCAGCAGCAGCGGCAACTTTCTGATTCATCCAGCCGCCCAGGTCTCTGAACAAACGTGCTGTCTTATTTTCCGGTACAATACCCAGCCCGACCTCATTGGATACGACTATTACCTTGCATGAAACGTCCTTTAACACGGATGTCAGGCGTTCTATCTCTGTCTTAATATGCTCACCCGAAAATACCTCCGGCGGGGTAAGAAAACCCCGCCTATCCATTTCTACGAGGATAGGCGGGACATTCTTGTCCCGCTGATTTTCATGGCCCTTTGTGAACCCTGGTTCATCAAAAAATCTCCATAGCTCACCCTCCCCCTGCCCCCCTCCCGGCAAGGGAGGGGGTATCCATACTGCCCGATCTGATCTCCCCTCCCCTTGCGGGAGGGGATTAAGGGGAGGGGGATTTTCGTTGCCTTTTGGCTGTTGGCCATCTTCCACACGGCCAAGCATATTTGACAACCAGAGTGTGAGGCAGTCCACGATGACAACATCATACAGACTGACAATATCCGCCAACCGCTTACTAAGGGAAAGAGGTTCTTCAATTGTCACCCATTCTAATGAACGTGCCTTTTGATGAAGTAAGATACGCTCCTTCATCTCTTCATCCAATGCCTCTGCTGTTGCAAGGAATCCTTTCCGCCCTGGTATCGTTGAACCAAGATCCAGTGCATAACCGCTCTTGCCTGACCTTGCACCGCCAATGATGAATATTGTGTTGCTCATCCGAAGATCCCTCCATCGGGGTTGGAAAACCCCGCCTATCCATGAATATATTTGGATGACCTCACCTATCCATGAATAAATTGAGGATAGGCGGGACATTCTTGTCCCGCTGATTTTCTTATATAAATTCCTAATAGGTTACCTTAACCCCGCCATAGCCGGAGACGCCTGCTGTGTTGTAGCCCTTTGCCTCTTCATATTCCGTATCAAGCAGGTTCTCTACCCTGCCGAATACCTCTAAGTAACCTGCTATACGATAAGCTCCGGTGAGGTCTACCCTGTTGTACGCTGAAATAGGATTCAGGTTTCCCTGCGAATCAAATCGCCGTCCAACGTGAATAAAGTGTATGCCAATGTTCCTGCCGGAATCACCTATTTTCATATCCGCTGAATATTTGTTCAACGGCCTGCGCATCAGATAACCGCCATTTGCCTTGTCTTCAGTATCATCATAAATATAATTACCTGTAAACTGAAGGAAAGAGAGAGGCGCCCAGTGCATCTCAGACTCTACACCTGATGAAACCGCATGTCCCACATTTTGAGGGTTCCAAAGGCTGTATGGATCCGAAGGGTCTATAGGTGCCCATTGAATAAGGTCTTTAAAGTCATTATGATAATAACTTACAGACAGAGAGAAACTATCAGAGATATTCGTTTCAACACCAGCCTCCAGACTGTTGCTTTTCTCAGGTTTCAGATTTGTATTACCTGCCCCAGGCCAGAACAGGTCGTTCAAAGAAGGTCCCTTGAATCCTGTCCCATATTGAGCATGCCACTTAAGGCTCTCCATCTGCAGCCATGTCAGTCCAAAACGGTAAGTCAGCGCACTTTCGTAGATTGTACTGTCATCCCAACGCACCCCTGCCAGAAGCTGTACAGGTGCACCAAGTCCCAACTGATCCTGCAGGTATACAGCATGATTGGATAATGACTTGTTGAAGTTCCCCTTATTATCTCCGTCTTTGTTTTGCCACTCATAACCGAACGTGAGGCGGTTTCCTTCGCTTGTTTGTATAATGTTCTGCCAGTCTGCGGCGCGTATACCAGTATCTATGGTAGAATTTATCCCATTAGGGTCCGGGTCACTGTTCACCAAATGTTCTGTTGTTATGGAAGCAGAGATGGCCTGCCCCCATCTGGAGCCGGGATGTGACTGGTATCTCAAACCGGCCAGCACCAGACGCCGCTCCTGCTGATACGCAGGGTTGTCGCAATCATAAGGAGTAAATGTTGAATCAAACTTGCACCCGTCCAAATCTGTCTTTCCTGTTACCATGTGACCTGTCAAGTCTATCCTTCCTCTACCTGTTGTCTTCCCAAAACGTGCTGAAACAGAGGTATTCTGATACCCGTCCTTTTCTGACCCGGCTTTGAATGTAGAAAATCCATCTGTGTCCAGATGTGAAGCTGAAAGATTCATGTCATAATTATTTCGTTTAATATCCAATGAGACAGCCTCTTTTTTGGTTCCAAAACTCCCTCCTTCAAGGCTCGCTGAGGCAGAAGATATCTTTGCCTTCTTTGTAAAAATCTGGATAACACCGGCTATTGCATCTGAACCATAAAGGGTGCTTGATGGTCCCCTGATAATCTCAATCCGTTCAATATCATTAACAGTAATGTCTGCAAAATCAAACCCACCTGTTGTCGGGCTGTTGACCCTCATTCCATCTATTAACACAAGGGTATGTTCTGATTTTGCCCCTCGTATAAAAACAGATGTCATCTTTCCGGCTCCTCCCTGGCGGCTGACATCTATGCCCGGTATATCCCGTAGTAGGTCAGAGACGCTTGTGGCATGCTTTTCTTCTATATCCCCCGCTGTTATAACTGTTATTGAGGCAGGGATATCAGATTTCTTGACCTCTGTCTTTGTAGCAGTCACAACAACCTCATCCAGCTTTATATTCTCAGCATGGAGATTGTTAAATATTAATAAGCCTAATGCACAACCCAGCACAACGATCCTTCTTTTCATCCGGTCACTCCTCCTTGTTGTTAGTTAGTGTTTGTCTTGTGTCTTGCTTCTGCCTTCTAACTTCTAACTTCTTCCTTCCATTCACTATTCACCATTCACTATTCACCATTCACTAATCCTCCCTCAGCCTATACGTTATTGGCACTGTAATATCCAGCTCACGCAATTCTGGATTAATATTGCGGAATGGTTTTAAGTTCTTAATAGTCTTTACTGCTGAATCATCCAGTATCTCTGCCCCTGATGTTTTTTGTATAGCAACACTCCCTGTTTTCCCATCCTGGCCTATATGGAAATTTACATAAACAGTACCTTCAATACCATTCAATTTTGCAAGAAATGGATAGTATTTATTTTTTTCTATCTCATTCTTAACCTGTCCTATAAGGCCTTTAAGCTGTTCACTGTAGATACGGCCTTTTTCAGCTTTTATTATTTCATCTCCTTCATCAGAATGTGATTGCCCCCCAGTTGATGAGGCAAACAGGACTCCACCATCATTGCCGGTGTTAATATTAGGTTCATCCGAAAATGACCCCCCCATGCCCCCCCTTGAAAAAAGGGGTGGATTTTCGTTGTCCTTTGTGAGCGCCTCGCTCATGACCGGTTCATCCAAAGATAACCCCATCCCCACCCTGACCCTCCCCTTGAAGGGGAGGGAATTCTGAGATTCCCCCTGCCCCTCTCCCGGAAAGGTAGGGATGCCTTGCTCTGACTTCTTGCTTCTTGCTTCTAACTTCTTACTTCTTACTTCTGCCTTCTTACTTCCGCCTTCCCTCCCCTGAATCTTTCCCCAAATCACCTCCCCAGTAGAGTTTTTCCCGATATTGATAGAAATCTGATACGGCACATACACCAGTGCCCCTGCAATTGTTATGTGAACAATGAATGAAAATATAAACATCAGGGTTAACTTATACTTCATGCGAAAATAACCCCATCCCCACCCTAACCCTCCCCTTGAAGGGGAGGGAATCTTCTCCCCACTTACTACTTGCCTCTTACTTCTAACTTCTTACTTCTACTTACTATTCACTATTCACTATTCACGAACCACTATTCACTGTCTGTAGAGTTACCCTCGGCTCCCCTGAAACCGGATGTTTGTCTACAATAACATTACATCCATAAACTTCTTGAATGTTCTTCGCGGTGATAACCTCAGACGGGGTTCCGACTGCATAAATCTTACCCTGATGTAACAGCATGAGCCTGTGACAGTACATGCTCGCAAGGTTTAAATCATGCGAGGATAGGATTATTGTACTTTTCAAATTAAGCCTTTCAAATAGTTCATATATCTCTATCTGATGCCCGATGTCTAGGGATGCTGTAGGTTCATCCAGTATAAGGACTTCAGGCTCCTGAACCAAGGCCCTTGCAATTATTGCCCGCTGTTTTTCCCCGCCTGATATATCTGTCACAGGTCTTTCTGAAAGACATTCAATATCCATCAACTTCATGGCATCCATTGCCAGTCCTTTATCATGGGAACTTTCAAACAAGCGGCCATTTATATACGGTGTCCTCCCCATCAAGACTATTTCAGCCACGGTGAAGGGGAAGAGAAAATGAGACTCTTGCGGGACAAAGGCAACTCTCTTAGCAAAATCCATCCGGTTGATCATAACAGTATCCTCGCCGTATAAATATTGCCTTCCTTTTTGTGGAATATTGAGGTTGGCCATTATCCTCAACAGTGATGACTTCCCTGAACCATTAGGCCCTATAATCCCAAATATCTCACCTTTCGCCACATGAAGTGAAATATCGTCAAGCACCCACTTCTCTGAATATTTGAAGTACACTCCGGTTAATTCAAAAACATTCATTTGAGAATCACCCCATCCCCACCCTAACCCTCCCCTTGAAGGGGAGGGAATTTTCTTGCTTCTCTTCTGCTTACCATTCACTATTCACCATTCACTGTTGTCACACCAGCCTCTTCTTCCTCATCAGATATATAAAAAAAGGGGCACCAGCCAGGGATGTGATAATGCCTACAGGTATCTCAGCAGGAGAAATAATGCTTCGTGCAACGGCATCTGCTGCTATGAGCAGTATGCCGCCCCCGACAAAGGAGACAGGTATCAAAAGTCTGTAATCAATGCCGATCAGTAACCGGACTGCATGTGGTACCATAATTCCTATAAAGCCGATAGGACCGCACACAGATACCCCTGCGGTTATAAGCAATGCACCTGCAATAAATATCCTCCGCCTGACGGATTCCAGGTTAATGCCGAGTGATTGAGCAGTATCATCATCAAGCGTAAGCACGTTCAACAGTCTTGCGTGGTAAAGGATTATAACCATACCTGCAAGAGATAGAAGAGATATGACAGTTAAAGAGACATAGTCAGGGGAACTCAGATAACCTAGCAGCCAGAAGAATACCCTGAACATCTGATTGGAATTAACAACAGAGGTAAAAAACATAATAATCGCAAATATAACAGCATTGACCATTACCCCCATCATGAGCATTGTCTGAGGCGAAATCTTATTGTTCACACGAGACAGTCTGTACACAATAAACAATGTCAGCAATGCCCCTGTAAAAGCCATGAAGGTTGTTGAGGTAAATCCGTATATATTTATATTTATGTTTGAGAATAGCGATATTATGACCCCCAGTGCTGCACCGCCGGATATTCCAAGTAGATAAGGGTCTGCAAGCGGGTTTTTTAATATGGTCTGAAATATCCCGCCTGTAACAGCGAGAGAACCGCCTACCACTAAGGCAAGGAGTATACGGGGGAGCCTTAGATTAAAAAGTATAGTTAATCCGGTTTCTGAACCTGAATGTCCCCTGATGAACGAGATTAATGAATTCAATGTATCAAGAGGCCGCAGGACTTCTGAACCGAAAAGCATGGCGATAAACACTATCGCAATGGAGGTAACCATTAATAAAGTTGTAATTGATAGCCAGCGTCTTAATGTAAGCATGTGCATTATTTTTACTTATTCCTGTTCACCCGAAAATCTCTTCCGGCGGGGTAAGAAAACCCCGCCTATCCCTATCTACGAGGATAGGCGGGACTTTCTTGTCCCGCTGATTTTCATGGCCCTTTGTGAAACCCCGTTTCATGACGGTTCACCCGAAAATCTCCATAGCTCACCCTCCCCCTAACCCCCTCCCGTCAAGGGAGGGGGGATTATTATAGGCAATCCTTCATATCTCCCCTCCCCTTGCGGGAGGGGATTAAGGGGAGGGGGATTTCATGTAAATATCCCTGTAAAACTCCTCGATGCCTTCTACTATCCTCGGCCCGGGCCTGCTGATAATATCCGGATCAATTGTATATATCCTGTTATTTTTGACTGCTGATATACTGCCCCATCTCATCTTCCATGAATTCCTAATATCAGGGCTGTCATCCGAAACAATAATTACCTCAGGGTCTCTAAGCATAATCTCCTCCATCTCTACCCTCGGATAACGTACAGGTGACTGGGCAAGAATGTTCTCACCACCGGCATATTCGATAATGTCATGAATAAAACTGCCGGGGCCGGCGGATACAATAGGGTCCGTACTCACAAGGTAAAGCACCCTGATCTTGTCATTCCCGAGATTTTTTATCGGGAATCTTTCATTTTCTTTATGTTTGATATTAACCTTCTTTTTTATTGTCTTAATCCTGGTGGAAAGTTCATCAACCTTTTTCTTTGCTGTTTTTACCCTTCCTGTAATCTCACCTATAGAAACTATCTCATGCAATACATCTTCAACTTTATGCGGGTCCAGCACATATACCCGTATATTTATCCTCTCAAGAGTATCCACTATGTCTGAACGATTGCCTTCTGCGGTGGCGAATACAATGTCAGGTTTGAGTGAGATAATCTTTTCTATATCCGGGCTTATGATCCAGCCTATCTTGGTCTTGTGCCTTGCCTCTTCAGGAAAATCACAATAATCAGTTACAGCCGTTACCTTATCCCCTAATCCGAGAAAGAATAAAATCTCTGTAATACTCGGCGCCAGTGAGATAATGCGCTCAGGATTCTTTGGAAGTTCAACCTTTCTGCCGAGGTCGTCAGTAAAGGAGGCGGCGTTGGCAACTGAAGATGACATTAAAAGAGTTATGAGACTTAGTAATACAATTATATATTTATTAACCATGGAAAACCCCATCCCCACCCTAACCCTCCCCTTGAAGGGGAGGGAATCTTTGTTTATTACACCTCCCCTTGAAGGGGAGGGAATAATCTTAGCACCCTCTCCCTCAGGGAGAGGGTCCGGGTGAGGGTGGGTTTTTATTTGTATTTTCTTGCTTCTTGCTTCTTGCTTCTTACTTACTTCCCTAAAAACAAAAAATCCCCAAAGCCGCAATACGGGCCCTGAGGATTTTACCCTTTTTCATCAATCCAGAGGCAATACACCATATCCTCACATTCCGGAGGAACGGTATCTATATGTTTATCAGGCAGGTCTTCTGGCTCCTGGATCATTCTACTTGCCGTACCTTCCCGTGATTTACACCACAGTGGCATTCTTCCGGCTTTCGTCCCCAGATACAGCGGCGGGACCACCCCTGGTTTACACAGGGTTCCCTCTTGGCTCAACCTTGATCTAAAAAGTTAAGCACACCTGATGTGGTTATACTTATAAGATATTTTATTTATCCATGTCAAGTATATTTTTCAAACTACATACTAAACAAGGATAGAAATACCTTCTATAAGGTATTTATTGATCAGGATAGAATCCGATTAAGTTTCCTGAATGTAATGTTAGAAAATTGCATACCGTTAAAAATGAACTGTGATGTCAAAAAAAATCTAATAATTATTAAACAGGACGCTCTGGATATTTATGATGCAACAGCTTTGAAGGAAAAGATTACATCCGTCTCTTCTACGGTAACAAAATCACTTGTGATTGATTTAGGTCATCTCGAAGACATCTCTACACCGGCTATTCAAATCTTAATTTCTGCAAAGAAAAGTATTGAGGATTTAAAATTTATAAATATTAATGAAAGTATTGTTAAAAATCTCATCCTGTTAGGTTCATCTTTGTAAAAGCATAAACAATAAACAGCCTGATATTAATTTGTGATCTGCGATTAGGCAACAGAAAGGTTATCTTAAATTGATAATTAATATTATTCTGTTAACGCTGCCGGTACTTATAATCTCTATGACAGCTTTACAAGGTTGGTGGTTAGCAGGGGGTCTAATCCTTTCCCTTGTTTCCGGATTTGCTACATATTTATTCACAAAGAATAATTCAAGCAATATTCAAAAAACATTAAAAGAAAAATCAAATAATGAGGATAATAAACAATCAGTACAACTCCCTCCTGTTCATGATGCTACGTATTATGGAATCGAGATGACACCTATACTTATTAATAATCTGAAAAATATAACTGATCAGACTGAAAAGGCAGCAATGGAAATAGGCAGTGCTTTCAGGCTAATTATAGCAGAGGCAAAAGAAGGTGCAGAGGAGGCACATGCTGTAGTTAACTATTTCATCGGTACAAATAATAATGCAGGAGATAATGACTTCGGTGAATCTTATGTGCACAGGATAATCAGGATTAATGAAGAGGCCACAGGTAATGTCCTGAATGTCCTTGGTGAGATGTCAAATATGAGTCAGGAGTTTTTATCAGAGCTTCAGACTATCTCAAATAACTTTGAAGGCATCTCAAAGTTTGTAAAAGAAATAGAGTATATAGCAGACCAGACAAATCTCCTTGCACTCAATGCAACCATAGAAGCGGCACGTGCAGGTGACCATGGCCGGGGGTTTGCAGTAGTAGCAGATGAGGTAAGAAAGCTCGCAACTAAATCAACAGAGACATCTACTAATATCAATAAAATTGCACAGACATCAAGGGAGACGATTAACCTCATACATAAAAACATGAAGACGAGTATTAGCAGTAACATTAATAAGATTGAGCCATCGGAAAGGAGTATAAGAGAAGTAACATACAAATTCAAGAAATCCATTACAAATATTTATGATGCTATGGAAACACTTGCAGGTACTTATAACGTAATAACAGATGATATAGAAAAGGCCCTATATGCCCTGCAATTCCAGGACATCACACACCAGGAGATAGAACATGTTATAGAACCTCTTGAGAAGTTAAAAGAAAGATTGTGCACACTCGAAAGCAGTTATGACCGGATACTAAAGAATGAAGAGATAGAAAATGCAGAAGAGATTTCCCTGAATTCCAGGGAAACAACAAAAATTGAAAACAAGAAGGACAACATCAAAAAAGATATGTTTAATGATCTTCAAAAGTTATACACAGTGGCTGAAGAAAGATACGTCCTGGATAGATTAAATCAGAAGGAAGCGATTATGGGAACAGTATCATCAGGCCCTGCTGCTAAAAAAGATAACAGCCTCGGAGATAATGTAGAATTATTTTAATGGAGGGTAAAAATGATATGCAACATAAGGGAAAGTAATGGCAAGGCATTAATTGAAGTTCATGGTGACCTGGACAATGCTCATGCAGCAAATAATTTCAGGGAGACCATGTATGAGGTACTTACCTCAGGGAAAAAAGAGGCAATCATAGACATGAATGCAGTTGAAAGCATCAACAGTCACGGCATAGGAAAACTGCTTTTATTTTATAATAAATTTAAAGACATCGGCGGTGACCTCAGGATAACCTCTACTCACGGAAATATAAAAGAGATATTTGAGACATTGAGGATGGATGTATTGTTTAAGGTTGAAAAAAACTAACAAGACACAGGAGGTAAATTAATGGTAAAAAGTATCCTTGCAGTTGATGACTCAGCAACTATGCGACAGACAATAGCCACAACCCTTGAAAAAGAAGGTTATAACGTATTACTTGCAAATGACGGCAAGGATGCCATTTCAAAATTAAACGGTAACAGGTTCAATCTGATAATCACAGATATAAATATGCCGAATATGGATGGGATCACTCTAATTAAAGAGATCAAAAAACTGGCATCACATAAATTTACGCCAATAATAGTTTTATCAACAGAATCACAGCCTGAGAAGAAGGAAGAAGGGAAAACTGCCGGGGCAACCGGATGGATAATAAAACCATTTAAACCCGAACAGCTTATTGCTGTTGTTAAGAAAGTGTGTCCGTAAATGGAAGATATTGAGAAATTAAAAGAGACGTTTTATTCAGAGGCGGATGACATATTAAGCAATCTGGATGAACTCTTACTACAACTTGAACACAACCCCGGTGATAAAGAGACGCTGGATGCCATCTTCAGGAGTATGCACACACTGAAGGGGACATCCAGTATATTTGAATTCCACTCTATTTCGAAACTGGCTCATGCATGCGAAGACCTTCTTGATCTCATGAGGAAAGAAGATGTTGGTGAGGTAACCTCTGAAAAGATGATTGATACCCTTTTCACAGGTTCTGATCAGATAAAAGAGATTATCACTAATATTCAGACCGGCAGTGAACAGAATGAAGTTAATTATGAAAATACAGTAAACCAGATTCGGGCATTACTGCCTAAAAAAGAACAGATAGATGTAGTACAAAAAAAGACATCTGATGAGGGGATAAACAGGGTATTCATCAGGACATGGAAAAAAGATGAAAGAAGCACTATCATTAACCAAATAAGAGAAGGCAGGCAGGTATATCAGATTTCTATCGCACTTAGTAAATATTGTTTCTATAAAGGTATGGACCCGCTTGTTCTCCTGAAAAACCTGACGTTCGGCGGTGAGGTGCTGTTAGTCAGGTGTTCATCCGAGCATATCCCATCCCTCAAAGAAATTAATCCTTACATGCTCTATCTTGATGATATATGGCTTGTATTTTCTACTAATGGAAACAATGAGTTTTTAAACGATATATTCGAGTTTGCAATTGCAATAGGTGAGATAACAGTACATTTGTTAACAGAAGAAGAATTATCCTTTGTTACTCCAACTGAATCTGGATGCGTCCCTAAAATCGGAGAAATCCTACTTGCAACCGGAGAGATTAGTGAAGAGCAGTTAAATAAGGCATTACGGCTTCAGGAGAGAAAGTTAGGTGAAATATTAGTTGAAGAAGGGATCCTGCCTGAAGATAAATTAAAAACTGCATTAGAGATTCAGCAGCTCCAGAAGATAGGGACAAAAGGGCCTGCTAATGCAATCAAGGTTGACATAGAGAAGGTAGACTGTCTTGTAAATTTAGTAGGTGAACTTGTAATAACTCATACGTTAATAAGCCAGAACTCTTCAACCACACAACTGTCAGGGCAGAGCGTCAGCAAAGACATTGCCCATCTTGGGAAGATAACAAGAGATATACAAGACCAGGTAATGTCAATGCGTATGATGCCGTTGAAACAGACATTCCAGAAAATGATGAGGGTTGTAAGAGATGTTGCAAAAAAAGCAGGGAAAAATGTGGACCTTATAATCTCCGGGGAAGATACGGAATTAGATAAGACCGTTATAGAGGAGATCAGCGACCCGCTTGTACATATATTGAGGAATTCTGTTGACCACGGGATAGAGGCACCTGAAGAGAGAAAGAACAAAGGAAAATCTGAGAAAGGGACTGTTCATCTCAATGCATTCCACAGGGGCGGAAATATTGTCATAGAGATAAGTGATGATGGAAAGGGATTAAACAGGGAAAGGATAATCGAGAAGGCCCTTGAGCGTGGTTTGATAAATGATCCCACGGATGTATCTGAACAACAGATATACCAACTGATATTCTATCCCGGATTCTCAACAGCAGAGAAGGTCACGGACATATCAGGGAGAGGTGTCGGGATGGATGTTGTACGGAAAAATATAGAGAAACTCAGGGGACGCATAGATATACAGAGCAAAGAAAACCAGGGCACAAATATCTCTATAACGCTTCCGCTGACACTCGCTATTATTGACGGAATGGTTGTTCAGACAGGAATAGAAAGATATATCATCCCTACCCTTTCTATTGAAGAATCATTAAGACCTAAAAAGGAAGAGCTCATTACAGTACAGGAACGTGGTGAGCTGTGCAATCTCAGGGGGTCATTGTTACCGATATTGAGGCTTAACAAACTTTACAAGAAAAAAGATGACCATAAAAATCCATGCGATGCACTGCTGGTTGTTGTTGAGAATGACGGGATGCGTGCATGTATCCTGGTGGATGAGCTGATAGGTCAGCAGCAGGTCGTCATAAAGACACTTGGTGATACATTCAAGGATGTTAAAGGTATTGCAGGAGGTGCCATTCTTGGAGATGGCAAGGTTGGACTCATATTGGATGTACGGGGGCTAATAGAAGCTTCTTTATATGCAAAACAATAATAACTAAGAGGAGGGTAAGAAGATGCAGATGACAGTAGGAAAAAAAACTCATATTAGGCTTTGGGACCCTTGTACTCCTGATGGCCATCATAGGGACCATAACAACTGTTACGGTATCAAAGACACGGAAATCCACTGAGAAGACACTGGACTTACGTTACCCATCAATATACAACTCAACCGTTTTGATGGGGAATCTGGAAGCATCATTGGCCGGTTTAAGAGGCTATATCTTAACAGGAAATACACAATTTAAAGAAGACAGGGCAAATGCTGTGAAAGAAATGACAGACCGTATAAAAAAGATTGAGCCACTGTCTCAGCAATGGACAGTCCATGCGAATAAAGACAGGTTCAGCAAGGTAAAAGACCTGACAGAAGATTTTTTTACAATTCAGAAAGAAGTAGAGACTATTGCACATACAGATGCCGGAAACAGGCTTGTTGAGAATAATGGGAAGAATATGAAGTATGATGTATTTCTATTAGCAACCAAGGCCGCGCCGCTTGCAAAGCAAATACGTGAAAACATCAATGGCATTATTGAGAGCCAGCAGGCACTTATGGAGCAGGAAAAAAATAACACAATCGTCCTGTCAAATAAAACTCAATTTTATTCAATCCTGTTTTCAATAATCGGCGTAATTGTCGGTAGTTTAACCGCCTTCCTGTTATATAAGAATATCCGGGGACTGCTTTCAACCACTGTTAATAACCTTACGGATACTGCTAATCAGATGTCATCTGCATCTTCTCAGGTCTCTTCATCCAGTCAGTCGGTTGCCCAGGGTGCTACTGAACAGGCATCATCACTGCAGGAGTCATCAGCAACACTTGAGGAATTGGCCTCTATGTCCAGGCAGAATGCGAACAATGCAAAACAGGCAAACCAGATAGCACAGGAAACAAGAAGCTCTGCAAATGAAGGGGCAAAGTCAATGACAGAATTAGAAGGGGCAATGTCTGCAATTAATGATAGTTCAGACAAGATTTCAAAGATAATAAAGGTTATTGAAGAGATCGCATTCCAGACCAACCTGCTTGCTTTGAATGCCGCAGTTGAGGCAGCAAGGGCCGGTGAACATGGAAAAGGGTTTGCCGTGGTTGCTGAAGAGGTCAGGAACCTTGCCCAGCGAAGCGCGTCTGCAGCAAAAGATACTGCATCTCTGATTGAAGAAAGCGTTGATAAGATTCAGAACGGGACAGAGATTACAAAGAAGGTAAGCGACTCACTCAATAATATAGTAACAAATGTAAAGAGGGTTACTGACCTCGTTGCAGAGATTGCAGCAGCGAGCCAGGAACAGGCTGAAGGTGTCAATCAGATGAATACTGCCGTCAATCAGATGGATCAGGTTACACAGCAGAATGCAAGTTCAGCAGAAGAGTCTGCTGCTGCAAGCGAGGAATTGTCAGCACAGGCAGAGAGCCTCACAAAGATAGTGGACGACCTTTCTCAATTAGTTGGTGTGTCAGAAGGTGGGGCAACCCATAAAGTTACCTCTAAATTTAGTGGATTTACCCAATCATTTACAAAGAAAAATCAGCATGGAAAACATGCCTTTGCAGGCACATCTTCACGCAGTGAACATGCTCATCATAAATCTGCATATAAGGCATCATATGATAACACTCAATCAGACACTATACCAATGGATGATGAATCCTTTAAGGGTTTTTAATAAGGGGGGATAATATATGGACACTGCATTAGAAAAGACAAACAGCTCAGATGTCTCTGCCCTTGAAGAAAAGTATCTGACATTTGTATTAAATCATGAGGAGTATGGATTGGAGATACTGAGGGTTCGGGAGATAATAGGACTCATGGAAATAACGCCGGTCCCGCAGGTCCCTCAATTTATAAAGGGTATTATTAACCTGAGGGGAAAGGTTATTCCTGTAGTTGATTTAAGGCTTAAATTCGGGATGCCTGAGGCAGGGTATACAAAAGAGACCTGTACTATAGTTGTTGACATTGAGAATAGCTTAATGGGAATTGTTGTTGACACAGTCTCAGAGGTACTTGATATTAATGCTAAGGATATAGAACCAGCCCCTTCCCTTGGAAGCACAATTAAGACAGACTTTATTCTCGGAATGGGGAAGGTAAAAGGAAAGGTAAAAATTCTCATTAATATTGATAGGGTGCTGACGCTTGATGAGCTGGCGGTGGTGAATTCGTAACCTCACACTCACCCGGACATCTCCACTCAAGGGAGAGGATACATAGTTTTATCCCCCCTCCCAGAATTAAAATGACGGGAGGGGGTTAGGAGGAGGCAGGAGTAGCAGCCACCGTTCTACATCACGCCTATGTCATTGAAGAACTGGGAATACTTCTTATCAGTACCTATTATATGGCCATTAACCCAGTCCATCAAAAAAATCATCAGTTCTATAGAAACTGTTATTCTTCCTGCGTCATATTTCTTTTTACACTCTCTTAATTTTATTATGAAGTTGTCGTGCTCTATTTTGTGAAGGTCATAATCCTGATACCCATGTAACATCATCAGCCTTTCCTCTTCCCTGAAATGATATACCGTGTAATCACTCAGGGAATTCAGGGTTTTGCAGAGCATATCATGTGGTTTGCCTGTGCACATAAAATTGTGGAGCTCGCTTACCAAGAATATGAGCCTTCTGTGCTGGCTATTTAATATTTTAACATTAACATTTAACTTATCATTCCATTGTAGTGCCATATTCATTTTCCTTTTATTACCTGCATGTTTGCATTATTATTGATCATACACCATGGAAACCCACAGAAAAAATATCATGAATAAAGTGACCCTTCACAGTCTCAGTGATATTATTAAATACGCACTAACGCATGGCCTGATACAGCTATAAGCCTGCAGCTTCAATCCATTGTAACATCATGAATATCCCTGCAAATACGGCATTGTTCATCGTTTACAGTATAAACAGACCCTGATGAAATAATTTTCTGCAAATAAATATGATCAACAGCCTGTGCAACACGATGCAGCAATATATGAGGCGTAAAAGGTTTGTTGATGTAGTCATAGGCACCCATACTAAGTGCCCTGGTCAACAAATCTATCTCCCTGTAGGTTGTAACAACAATCACAGCAGTGCAGATATATCGCTGACGTATATAGTCTAAAATCTCCAAACCCTGACGATCATTAATTATTAGTTCTGTGATAACAACAGGGAAGTATTCTGTGCCGAGTATATGTATAGCTTCTGAGGCAGAAGAAACAGCCATTACCTCATAGCCATTTATAGAGAACAGCTCTTGAATATATTCTCTTACAAATTGATTGTCCTCTGCCACAAGAACTTTTTTTTTGAATGATCTTCCCTTTCTCATTACTTTTGTCATAGGGCTCCTTTTACGCCATTAATATTATCTCCCATTTACCATCAAATTTTAATTTCTCATTTCGGTAACTGAGATATGGATGAACATACCATCTTCATGGTATTTCAGTACAATATTCCATTAATGGGCTGTTCTTCAGACAATGGACCATGACATCAGACATTAGATTTAGGAATGAAGATAACACCACCAGTGCCTGAATTGAATTTAAAAGGATAGAAATACCTTCTATAAGGTATTTATTGATCAGGATAGAATCCGATTAAGTTTCCTGAATGTTTAGATAATAAAGGAGATGACTATGCTCAATAATCTATTTAAGAATGTAAGCGTCCGCTTGTTGCTTAATGGTACTGTAATCGGCTTTTCCCTTCTTTGTGTTTGCCTTATGACCTTATTGGGATGGAATGCATATCATAAGCGGGAGGTAGCACAGAGGCTTTCAGTCATGAATGATATGGCTGATAAGATTATTGTAGCGGCATCCAAAGAAGCGCTGGAACGCGGGATGACTTCTGCGGCACTTTCCGCTTCAGGGGCCGCTGACTCAAGTATCCTGAGTAAAGTCAATGACCTGCGCGTTGAAGGAGATGAAAATCTGAAACGTGCATTGTTGCCGGCAAAGGAGATAGCAGAGAAAGAACCGGACTCCAGTTTTGCCTATGCTTATAATCAGACATTGCATGCGTATGATAATATGGTTAATACGCGGAAGCGAGTGGACACAAGCATTCGGGGCAATAATCGGGATATTCAGGTTGCAGACTGGTTTACAGCTATGACGAGTGTCATCCAAAGTGCGGCAAGGCTTCGTCAGACTGCATTTGCTTCTTCTGAGCCGCTTCAACAGATCACACAGGATAACATGGTCTTGAAACATGCAGTATGGTTAATATCAGAAAACATGGGTAGAGAACGTGCCATGTATGCCTCTGCGATTGCTGCAGGGCAGCCTGTTGCGTCAAAGGTGATGGAAAATTTAAAAGAGTTTCGTGCTGTAGTTGAACTTGGTAAAAAAGAGATACTGCCGTTGAAGGAATATAAGGATGTGGATCCCCGTATTAAACGGGCCATAGAAGAGATGGAAAAGGGTTTAATGATTTTTGATAATGGAATATATAGTGATGTTCACAAAGCTGCTGCTGACGGTAAATATAATGTCAATCAACAGGAATGGATTACAAAATCTACAGAGGCCATTGATAGTGTCCTCGCCGTATCGGCTGCAGTGACAGTGTCAAGTAGTGAAAAGGCCAGGCAGGTTACCGGTCAGAGTGCCAGGGGAATGATTCTTACGATTATCCTGATTGGTGTTGTAATCGCATTAGTAATGTTTGTTTTGATACTGGTTAATGAGAAGACACGCAGGATTGATCACCTTCGCAACTCAATGAGCCAGTTAGCAGGCGGGGCAGGTGACCTGACATTCCGGCTTGACACCAGTTCTCATGATGAAATAGGTTTAACATCAGTGGCATTCAACCAATTTATGGATCAGTTGCAGGTCATTATTCAGCAGGTCAAACAGGCGACAGAAAAGGTATCCTCTTCCGCGGTTGAACTTTCGGCAATGTCGGAGCAGATGTCTAGCGGTTCTTCAGACCAGACCCAGCAGACTTTTCAGGTAGCCACTGCTATAGAAGAGATGAGTTCCTCTGTAAGCGAGGTTGCTAAGAACGCCTCTAACGTAGCCGGTTTTTCCAAGAGTGCACAGGAAACGGCTGAAATGGGTGGAAAGGTTGTAGAAGATGCCATCAGAGGAATGGAAAAGATCGCAATGTCTGTAAAGGATGCCGCAGGGGTAATAGAGGCGTTAGGTACAAGTTCAAAACAGATTGGTGAGATTGTATCGGTGATTGATAATATTGCAGATCAGACAAACCTTTTGGCCTTAAACGCTGCAATTGAGGCAGCACGCGCAAGTGAACAAGGCAGGGGGTTTGCAGTCGTTGCCGATGAGGTACGTAAATTGGCAGAACGGACGACAAAGGCAACAACCGAGATCGGTAACATGATTGGCACGATTCAGCAGGATATTAGCAAGGCAGTTATCACTATGCAGGAAGGCAGCGGTGAGGTGGAAAGCGGCGTAAAGCTTGCCAATGAGGCCGGTCAGGCATTATGTCAGATTGTAGAAGGCTCTCAAAAGGTCATGGACATGGTCATGCAGATTGCAGCGGCCTCAGAAGAGCAAAGTGCCGTTTCTTCTGAGATTGCTAATAATATAGAGAGGATATCCAATCTGTGTAAGGATAATAATACTGCTGCATCCCATACCGCTCAGTCTTCAGATGGATTGCGTAACCTTGCTTTGAGTCTGCACCAGACAGTCAACCGATTCAAGGTGTAGGGAGCATCAAAATCCCCCTCTTTAAGATAAGAGGGGGATAAGGGGGAGTTATGAAATGCATAGAAGAACAATGCATCCATCTTAATTTAAGGGGGGGAACCTTCAGCGTTAAGAAGGATTTTCGGATGAACCCTCATGAGCGAGGCGCTCACAAAGGGCCATGAAAATCAGCGGGACAAGAAAGTCCCGCCTATCCTCGTAGATAGGGATAGGCGGGGTTTTCTTACCCCGCCGGAGAGATTTTCGGGTGAACTGTCATGAAACGGAGGTTTCACAAAGGAGGATGAAAACCACCCCCCCAAGCCCCCCCTTGTTAAGGGGGGGAAAGTTCCTTTGGTGCTCAATGGCCAACGGCAATCCCCCCCTTTGTTCAAGGGGGGGCATGGGGG
>JACRGV010000097.1 GCA_016212215.1 Nitrospirota bacterium | reverse complement strand
TGCTGTGTATGTGATCAACCCCTCTGCCTTGCCGGTCTCTGCCTCTTTTGCACTGGAAGCAAGATATATATACTCACCGTCAAGGACGCCTGCCTTGATCCGGATTAGTAGACCGGCCTGCTTAAAATCTGATAGCTTCATCTTGAGTACCTTGAAAAGGTTTTCCACGTCATCAATATCTTGAGGTTTCTTTTTCTCAATTTCTTGGATCACATTTAATAAAGACGGCCTCATATCTCCATTTCCTCTTGTACGGTCAATTCCTGCATATCCTCGAAAATCTCCGGTTTTATGATTTTCAATACCCTCTTATTCTGGCCTCTTATACGCTCTTGTTTCGTTGTTTGTCCTTGCCCCGCTTCAATAATCCCCTTGACCTGCAACTGCCTATAAAATGATTGCCTGGATATTGGGAAATGTTCCCCTTGCCCTATGCAAAACTTTGAAAGCAAGTTCCAGACAGCTTCAGGCAATAGGTAGTAAATCCCGCAATCATCAAAATAACCTATCAATTCCCCAAACTCACCGCCCCTTATTTCATTACGATATTCCCCTTTGTGCTCAAGTTTCGCCTTACCCTGGGCTATGGCAGTCTGAATTATTTCCGCAAACCTCTTCATGGGGTCTTCCCGCTCCAGTCGCTTATTTTGATTTTCCGCAACCTTTTTGAATATGTTCCATCCTACTGCCGTCAATTCTTCTGCTTCCTGCTCTAAGAAAATACCTTTGTCTATCAACCACGAAGCAATTGTATTCAATCCGTACTGTAGAAAGGCAATCTGTTCAGGATAACGGCCATGTAATCCATCAACACCGGCAACTCCCCTAAGTTCCACAAATTGACTTTTGAAATTACTTGTAATCTCTTCCATGTTTCTTTTAACCCATAAGATAAAGGAAGTCATGGCGTGAGGTAGTAAGCTCGCTTTCGATTGCAGTTCCGTTAATCGTGCCTTGTTTACGTCACCTTTGTTAATCTCAACAATCATCACTCTCGCAAGTGTTGATTGAAGAGTGATGATTTCCTCACCTGTAACAAGCAATAGTCCACGCGGGAAGTATGTTGCCTTCAATGTCGTGTCTGCATTCAATCTGCCACGCCCAGTTCTATTTGCAAAGGCTCTGATTGCTCGCTGTGCAAGATTCTTTTTAGAGTCTGCATCTACTTTCTTTATACTTGGATGATGATCATCAAGTACCATTAAATTATCCTTGAGTAGAAAACCATTTTTCTCGATACTGTTAGCTGAATCTTCGAAATTTGATAATTCCTGTGGGTCTGTAAAATCTCCAAAATGTGAAAGTAGCATCAATGATAGGGTAGTTTTAAAAGTCCCTGTGTCTCCATACAGATAAGCGCTGAAGTTTGGAATCGGCTTGAGTAATGTTGTTAATACTGACAGGAACAGGAATGAGTATAAAGGCAGCGTGATTTCTCTATCCGCAAGTTCCAAAAATGACAGGCTTATTCTAATTGCCTCAACTTCATTCTCCGATTGTTTCGGTAAGTTGTATCTGTGAAAATTTTGTGGAAGGCTTACGTTGACATCTTTAGCACTTCCGATAGCCCCGCCACCTGATAAGTAAACCCATTCATTATTAATTTTTTTCCATCCTGTATGACAATAAAAAATTATTATCTCTTTTTGGCCGGTGTTATTTGATATCTTCTGGATTGCCTCACGAACATGATCTTTTTTAGTCATACCTGCTGTTATAACCGCCTGACTACCCCACTGATGAATCCAGTTTAAACCCTGAAACTGTGCAGACTTAACTTGAATTGGACGTAACTTATAACTCCCTAACCTGCCTGTTATCTCAAAATTTATTCTACTTTCAGCCCCGTCGTCTTCCGTAATATCCTTCGTAATCCATGCAATAAAATTACAGAGTGTTTCCGATATTTCCCCGTCTTTAGTCTGCTTCCACCTGCAAAGATGACCGGCATCATCAATATGATACGGGTATGGGATTATCTTTTCTATGCCCGCAAACTCTGCATCTATCGTACCGCCTGAAAGAGTTTTCTCTGGCTCAACCGTAACATCTAATTCTGGTATCGTTTTAGCATCCTTAAAAAGCTCATGGAGTATTTCAACAATATTTTTTCGCTATGACTCCGGATCCGTCAGTGGAAAACACCTTTGATATGATTCAATAAGGTCTGAAATGTCAGCACCTTTTGGCATAGCCTCTTTATCTTCAATAAGAGAATTCCAAGCACCGCCTATATCAATAATCCTCGCACTCGCAACTGCGCCGGTTAATGCCTTTGACACTGCCTGCATGGCCTTCTGTCCTGGTTCGTCTTCATCCGGTATTAATATAACCTCCCTGCCTCTTAAGTGTGCTTTGAACAGGTCAAGGACAGTCTTACTCATTAAATCGGAACTGCTACCCGCTGTGACAGCAAGAAAGCCGTAATCGGTTAAGACCGCCGCATCCTTTTCTCCTTCAACTACAAGAACAACATCATCCGGCTTTTTTAACAATAGCTCCTCATTATAAAGGACAGGCTCGCTTTTACGGCCCATTACATACAAGCCCTGCGTTTTGTTTGACAAAGTGAAAAATTTACATGTTTTCTTTCCGGCATCATCTTTGTAAATTGCCTTTACATAAACAGGATTCCCCGCCGTGTACTCATGTAGCCTGTCAAAGGAAAGATTCTCTGGTCTGAGTGCCTTTATCTGTTCAAGTGTATAAAGTTTTGGAGAATAGAATTTTGATGAATTACCCGCAGGTGTCTTTGATTTTCCTTCGGTCTTCGCTGAAGTGCTTTGTCCTGTTAATGCCTTCAACTCCTGAATAGCAGTAGCCATATCAATCTTTTTAATCGCTCCAATAAAATCAATGATATCCCCGGATACGTTTCAGGCAAAGCATTTGAAACGAAAAACCCCGTCTGTGTCTTGATGAATGCTGAAATTTGGGTTATCCTTATCACCGTGAAAAGGACAGAGTATCTTCTTACCAATTGTTGCATCCGTTAAATAACGCCGGTATGCCTCAAGCCCTGCCTGCTGTATTAGTTGTTGTAAATCGTTCATTTATGCCTGTTCCCTTCAATTACATTATTTGTTTTGTCACACATCAAAACAAAAAAAATTAACTACTTTGATTAAATTCCCTTAAAAATTTCTCAATAGAAGTTAATATAAACATACACTGATCCCTTTCCTTTTTCGTCGGGATAGGTTTATTTAAAATCTCCTTTACAATGCCGATGAGATTAGCAGCCGTGTTATTACCGCTTAATCCACTAGGCATAAATCTTTTTTTAAAGATATATGCAAATAAAATATTCTGGATCAGCATATATCTTTTTTTCGTAATCTCATCAGGTGTATGACTATACCGACTTATAAAAATCTGTAGAATATCATTCACGATATTTGCGTTGTAAATTTTGTAATCTTCTAACCCTTCCACCTCAATAAAAATGTGATGCTGCGAATCGATTTCTTTAAAATCATTCAAAAAATCCATAATTTTGTTTATCAAGTATTCAAGGAATTCATGACGCTTCTTACTCATAAGACATTTAAAGTCTGGATCAGAACACCAGTTTCTAATTGTGCCAAAAGGAATGTTTAAGAATTCCGCTACCTCTTTTTGCTTAAAAGAGGTAATCCCCATTAACAAATTTGCAAATCGTTTTTCTCTATTAGCTGCATATCTTTTTTTTATGGTAGTACCCACAGAATCAAAGGAACTCCACAAATCATCATTAATAAAGGTAGATAGGAAGGTCTCAATTTTCTTTGAAACTTTTTTATGTAGAACATTACCCTGATTATCCTTTTTGGGTTCTGTAAATACTATGGTATGAACATTATTTATTTTTATTGGTGATAGTTTTTGTGACTCAACCTGAACAGGTTCAGAGGTCTGAAGGGATATTTCAATCTTTCCTGCTTTTAGTCTCAAATTAATATCTTCGAATATCATAAATGACATTATTAATCATGTCACTTATACTTGTCAAGTTTTTTTGTGCTTACATGATTTAGCAACAGAATTTTCAAAACAGAAAAAGAATAAATGGAGATTCAAATCATGGCAAGAAAATACAGCAGGGATAAGGGAATTGTGGAGACAATGGAAAGGTCTTACTTATTCAAAGAGGTCTGCATGGCTGCCGGTTCTCTCAAAGATAATCGTCTTTTCTTTTGCATCAATCTTTATATCAATAACCAGTCCGGCTGTATATGGCATTCTCTCCGGTCTTTGAAATTGCCCTGTAAGGTATGGTCTTTATATTTTCTGTCAAGGGGTTCTTCTTGTGTGAGTTTTCGCATAACATCATCCAACAATGATAAAGCAATCTACAAGGAATCCCAGCTTATACCTACAAGTAACAAGCTGCTCCGATAAGTCCATAACGTCTTCCTTATCCAGTGCTGCAATTCTTGCTTGATCAGCGTGCAACTCTTCCCTTATTTCAGTAATACACTTAGGTTCTGATACTACCTCTTCCTCTCTTGCCTTCTTTGATTTTGACATTGTAAAGCCTCCTTATGGTTTTGATGTTGTTTAAAATAAAAAAAGCCTTGCAAGCGTTATCACGGCCCGTAAGAACCGCCCTGTACGTCACCATACAAGGACACTTGCAAGGCTGATACTTACCTTGCCTTGCCTGACGCTGCCATATCCCGCCCAACCGAACCTGACCAGACCACAACCTACCGCACCGGATATTACCGCGTCAAACTATATTTGTTCTTCCCCCCTTTCCGTGCCTTCAGCATGGATAAGGACGGTTACTTATGGCTTTTGATGTTGTCAATATAACCTGAACCGGCAGCCGGTATCAAGAGGGTGAATTTACTGTTTTTTGGTAATATTCCATGAAAGAGGTAAGATGTTATCCAAGTTGTAACTGAATCTGTAACTGAAATCATACCGTAATTCCGGTATTCAGTTACAAAACTCTTTCATAACTCATTGATTTTATTATACCTGTAACTGATGTAACTGATGTAACTGAAATTTTAAGGTATACGTCTCTATATGTATTTTTAAGGGACAACATATTATCCCTTTAAGGTCATACCTATAAATGTAACATTACGTGTAATCCTCTTCCTATATTTGGGTAAGCAGAGGTATCTTTGATTGAACCCCCGGCCTCTTCCGTTATCGGAAGTTGTGCAGTCTATTTTCTGATTGTAGAGTTGTTGTATGGTAGAAATAAGAAAATATTTAATCAACCTCGGATATCTTCCATTTTTCGGAAGTTGTGCCTACCTATCTTTCAACTGTATAGTTTTTGTATAGTAGACAGAACAAAACAGAACAAAACAGACTTAAAATCGCAGAGTGATTTAATGTCATAACTATAGACAGAATAAGACAGAATGGGTTAAAATGAAAAACTATGGCATGTATAAAATCGCCTTGATAAGGATAATCCCGATTCTTCTTGCTTGCAGAGAAAAAAGCTTCAAAATTCTTACAGATTTTACCGGAGGTAAATTTACATATGAAGATTTTAGGTTTACTGTTCAGAATGTTTTGAGTGACGAAGATATTGAAAAGGCTTACAGGTTTGCGGATAATACAGGCATATTAAGTTTATTCCGGCAAAAGTCTATTAAAAACATAGTTGATTACGTAATTGGCGTTGAGGTTGGCTTAGATAGCAATGGAAGGAAAAATCGTGGTGGTACTACAATGGAAAGTATTGTTGAGGGTTTGTTAAAGCCAATCTGTTCTACTAACAAGCTTGATTATATTACTCAGGCTACAGCACGTCGCGTTAGAGCTAAGTGGGGTATCGATCTTAAGGTGGATAAATCGTCCAGGCGTTTTGATTTTGCAATAAGATATAACGATAACTTATGTTTGATTGAAACAAACTATTACGGCGGCGGTGGTTCTAAGTTAAAAGCTACGGCTGGTGAGTATAAGGCTTTATTCGATTTTATAAAAGCTAATGGGCATGGATTTATTTGGATTACGGATGGTGCTGGGTGGAAAGCAACTCTAAGACCTCTTGAAGAGACATTTAATCATATTGACTATACCTTGAATCTAAATATGGTTTGTAATGGGGTGCTTGAGAAGTTGGTCAAAGAATTATTATATTAATTTTGTTTTTGAAATAATAAAATAGGCAAATAAAATTAACTTTTTATTAGGATATACGCATGATTAGCTCTCCGGTAAAAGAAGAAAACCGCCATAAATTTACTGAGAATATCCCTGATCTTTTAGAACGCGTAGATTTCTTTCGTTTAGATGCCTGCCGTAAACTTGAAGAATACAGAAAGGCAGAAATGGGACAGTTCCTAACTCCTTCCCCGGTAGCTCATCTTATGGCATCAATGATGAAGTATAGTAACTCCGAAGTATATATCCTTGATCCTGGCGCTGGTGTTGGTTCTCTGTTTTCTGCCTGTGTTGCTGAATTGTGCCGGAGACATCCACGTCCGAAACTTATTAGTGTTACCGCATACGAAATTGATGAAAAACTATCAGAGTATCTTCCTGATACTATGCAGCTTTGTCAAAAAGAGTGTCAGCGTTTAGGAATTAAATTTATTGGAGAGGTTAGAAAGACTGATTTTATAAAGGCTTCAGTTGAAATCCTTAATGGTGATCTATTTTCTCAAAATTATCAACTCCCTGAATTTAATTGTATTATTATGAATCCTCCCTATAAAAAGATTCATAGTGAATCGCCTGCCCGCATATTACTACGAAAAATTGGTATCGAAACAAGTAATTACTATACAGGTTTCCTATTTAGTGCTATAAAGCTTTTGCAGGCCGGGGGTGAGATGGTGGCCATAACGCCCAGAAGTTTCTGTAATGGTCCGTATTTTAAGACTTTCAGGAAATCCTTTTTAAGTGAGATGAGCTTATCCCGCATACATCTGTTCGAATCACGCCAGTTGGCATTTAGTGATGATAACGTACTGCAAGAGAATTTGATCTTCCATTCTATCAAAACTGTTAATAAATCTAATAAGATTATTATTACATCAAGTTTAGGTCCGGAAGATGGGATTGTTTCCTCACATGAAGTTTCCTATGAAGATGTTGTACATCCGGAAGACCTTCATTCATTTATCCACATAGTACCTGATAAATCAGGTAAACAGACTGCAGAAAAAATAAAGAGACTTAAGATATCGCTGGATGATTTAGGACTTAGCGTTTCTACAGGCAGGGTTGTTGATTTTCGTTTCAAAAAGTTTTTACGTGCAACAGATGATAAAGATACAATACCACTTATTTATCCAACTCATATAGCCAATGGCGATGTAATATGGCCTAAGACCAATACGAATAAATCTAATGCTATTGTAGTATCTCCCGAAACACAAGAGCTGCTTATTCCTAATGAAAACTATGTTGTCGTTAAAAGGTTTTCCTCAAAAGAAGAGAAAAAGCGGATAGTAGCTGCTGTGTATGATGGCAATCGTTTGCCGGGAGTAAGTGTAGCCTTTGAAAACCATCTGAACTATATTCACAAGAATGGAAAAGGATTGGACTTTTCTTTGGCAAGGGGACTTGCTGCTTTCCTGAATTCATCACTTGTAGATTCATATTTCCGCCAATTCAGCGGACATACTCAGGTTAATGCATCCGACCTCAGGAGTATAAAGTATCCAACATCAGAACAACTCAATGCAATTGGTTTACAAATAACTGATACATTTCCGGGGCAAGAAGAAATTGACCATATAATAAATATAGAGGTGCTTAATATGGATAGTTCAAATTTATGTGGGTGATACTGATCTTAAATTTGCATACTATGACAAGGATGGGCTTGAGTCACTTGATGTGCAAATAGAATCACACGGTAAGATGCTTGATGTTATTATTTATTATACAGAAAAAAACTGGCTTGTATTGATAGAAGCTGTAACATCCCACGGCCCGGTTAATCCAAAGCGAAGAGGTGAGTTAATTCATCTCTTTCAGACATCAAAAGCAGGGCTTATCTTTATAACTGCATTTATGGATAGAAAGAGTATGGTGAAGTATTTGAATGATATATCGTGGGAAACAGAAGTTTGGGTGGCAGATTCTCCCTCACATTTAATCCATTTTAATGGAGAAAGGTTCCTCGGTCCGTACTAAATAATGCTTTTATAGGCAGACATGTAAATAGATTCTAAAGCCAAACACATGGAGGGCTTTGGTTAATGCTACCGCATTCTCCATCCGTTCCATAAAGTGTGTATCCTTTTCACCCTTCAATCATGAACAATAGTTACCATACAACAGCCTCAGGCTGGCTTTTTGATATATACCTTGATGGTGATGTAATAAGGTTGTGGTTTATCAAAGAGGATGGCACGCATCTGTTTTTATGCGACCAATATGCCCCTTCTTTCTTTGTCAGGACGACACCACCGGTTCTCAACAGGGCATTCCAGCGGCGGCCTCTCAACAGCATTCCTGTAACAATTACACCAGTAGAACGAATAGAGCTTCAGAGTGGTAAATATGTCCCGGTGCTTGAAGTGAAGGTGCAAAGGCCATCACAATACAATGAGGTAGTATCAACCCTTGATAAATGGAGCGGGGGGCAACTGGAACTATTTACCTGTGATATATCTGTTGTGCAACGCTATCTGTGGGACAAAAAGATTTTTCCGCTTGCCTTTTGTTCATGGGAGGCCGCAGGCGACGGACGTCTTCTCACAATAAGTTCACTTGATGACCCATGGAGTGTAGACTACAGGATTCCGCCGCTCAATATCATGGAGATGAAGGTTGAGGGTGATTTAATCAATCCCCGGCACGGCTATAGCGGAAGGCTTGAGTTGTTGTGGGATGGGGAGAAGCGGATTATTGAAGGTGATTCACCGGAGTTATTTCTTGAGACCTTTTCCCGTATTTTGCAGCAGTGTGACCCTGATGTGATTGTATCGTACTGGGGGGATTCGTATCATATACCGTTATTACAACGAATGGAGCGGCAGTACAGGATACCGCTTTCTTTGAACAGGGAGATTGGAGGTGTTTCAACAGAATATAACCCCATCCCCACCCTAACCCTCCCCTTGAAGGGGAGGGAATTCAGTAGAAGGGGAAAATCATATTTCTCTTACGGCAGGATAGTGCGCCGGGAGAATGCCTTTTATCTTGCAGGCAGATGGCACCTTGATGTTAAAAATTCCTTTATCATGCATGAGAGCGGGCTTGAGGGGATTATTGAATTGGCGAGGATCAGCAGTATCCCTGTTCAATCGCTTGCCAGGTCTTCAATCGGTACGGTTATCAGCGCAATGCAGATGCATCAGGCATACAAAGAGGGCATACTGATTCCATGGCGGAAGCAGGAACCGGAGGCATTTAAGACTGCTGAAGAGTTAATCACCTCTGACAAGGGCGGGCTTATTTTTATGCCGGAACCGGGGATTTACGGGGATACGGCTGAACTGGATTTTGCATCACTATATCCAACTATCATGGCAAAGTACAATATCTCTCAGGAGACATTAGACTGTGAATGTTGTCCCCATCATGTTGTCCCTGAGACAGGACGGCATACCTGTACCAAAAGGGAGGGGCTGATACCGAGGGTATTAAAGCCCATACTGGAAAAAAGGGCAGAGTACAAGAGGATGATGGGGGGGCAGGGTGGGCAAAGGTCATTATCTAATGAAGGAGAAACTCAGCGGGACAGGAATGTCCCGCCTATCCTCAATTTACATACGGATAGGCGGGGTTTTCTAACCCCGCCGGTAGGATTTACAGATGAAGACCGTCTTCGTTTCAAACAAAGACAGACCGCCCTCAAGTGGATACTGGTAACCTGCTTTGGTTATCTTGGATACAAAAATGCAAGATTCGGCAGGATTGAGGCACATGAGGCGGTTACAGCTTATGGACGTGAGCTGTTGCTGAGGGCAAAAGAGATAGCCGAGGCAGAGGGGTTTAAGCTTATTCATGCCATTGTTGACTCAGTCTGGGTATATAAAAAAGGGATAACAGATCAGGATGCTGTAATGCTGTCAGATAAGATAACAAAAGAGACAGGTATAACAATGGCGCTGGAAGGTATCTACAGATGGCTGATGTTCCCTGCGTCAAAGATACGTTCCAATCTTGCTGTATCAAACCGTTATCTTGGTGTATTTAGAAATGGTGAGATGAAGGTGCGCGGCATTGAGATGCGGAGACACGACACTCCGCTGTTTATTGCAAAGGCTCAGAAGGAGATTATAGCAGTACTATCTCAGGCCCGGACGCCTGAAGAACTATCCCAATATGTGGATGATGCATTGAAAGTTGTGGAGGATTATATTTATCAGTTATCAGACGGCAGGGTCTCTCCAATGGAACTTTCAATCTCCAAACACCTCACTAAACGGCCGGAGGATTATGACCGTGCTATAGATACTGCAATAGTCGCCCAGAGTCTCCTTGCCCGCGGCATCCGCCTTGAACCCGGGGAGAATATCCGGATGATTATTACCTCAGCAGGGGACAAAGACCATGCATCCAGAGTCAGACCTCTTTCCTTTTCTTTTGCAGGACACGAATACGACCGTGGAAAATATACAGAACTCTTACTTAATGCCGCTGAGACAGTGCTAAAGCCATTGGGATATGATGTATTCACCCGAAAATCCTCTACGGCGGGGTAAGAAAACCCCGCCTATCCCTTTCTATGAGGATAGGCGGGACATTCTTGTCCCGTTGATTTTCATGGCCCTTTGTGAGCGCCCCGCTCATGACAGTTCATCCGAAAATCAACCCCATCCCCACCCTACCCCTCCCCTTGAAGGGGAGGGAATCAACATAGCCCCCTCTCCCTCAGGGAGAGGGTTAGGGTTAGGGTGAGGGTGGGGTTTTCATTGCCATTTGTGAGCCACCGGCTCATGACGGTTCATCCGCAAATCCCCTCCGGCGGGGTAAGAAAACCCCGCCTATCCATGTGTAAATTTGGGGGAACCCGCCTATCCATGCCTAAATTGAGGATAGGCGGGAGATTCCTGTCCCGCTGATTTTCATGTACATGGTTTGTGAGCCGAAGGCTCATGGGGGTTCACTTGAAGTGCCCGTCGTGTTTGGGTTTGATGGTACTGCAAACACAAGGGAGAAATGTTTCACCGAGAATTGCTGGTTCATCAGCGCATATCCTTGACACTGCAACATGCCGGATGTTATGATTGCCTTCTAAATTCAAGGGGTATATTATCGTATCCCATACACTAACAACGGATACGTTTCTCGGATTAATATGGATTATAAGGATACTTTAAACCTTCCTAAAACTGATTTTCCAATGAAGGCCAATCTCACTAAGATGGAGGATGTCTTTCTTGAGAGATGGAAGACCGGCAACATATACGGAAGATTACGAGAGAAGAATAAGAACAGACCCAAATATATACTCCACGACGGCCCCCCTTATGCAAACGGTAATATCCATATAGGCCATGCACTTAACAAAATCCTGAAAGACATCATTATAAAATCCAAGTCTATGAAAGGGTTTAATACCCCTTATGTGCCGGGATGGGATTGTCATGGTCTGCCTATTGAACATCAGGTAGACAAATCACTCGGCCCTAAGAAACGTGATATGAGCAGGACTGAGATAAGGCAGTTGTGCAGGGAGTATGCGGCGAAATTTGTGGATATTCAACGTGAGGAGTTCAAACGGCTCGGTATATTCGGTGATTGGGATTCGCCGTATCTTACATTGACGAATGATTATGAGGCGGCAATAATCAGGGAGTTCGGCAAGTTTATTGATAGAGAGGCTGTATATAAAAAGAAAAAGCCCGTGCTGTGGTGCACCTCCTGTGAGACAGCACTTGCAGAGGCAGAGGTTGAGTATGCTGAAGAGACATCACCGTCTGTCTATGTCAGATTTCCGGTAAAGCCGGTGCAATCAGGAGCGGCTCTTGACGAACGTGTCCCATCTTTAAAAGGTAAGGATGTATCAATAATAATATGGACTACAACTCCCTGGACACTTCCTGCAAACCTTGGCGTATGTCTGCATCCTGAGTTTACTTATACAGCAATAGATACAGGTGCAGGAACTTATATACTTGCAAAAGAACTGTTAAAGACATTCCTTGCAAAGATCGGCAAAGAGGATGTTGCTGTAGTTGCAGAATTCCAAGGGGCCGTACTTGAAGGTTTAACATTAGCACATCCGTTTATTGACAGGGATTCTGTGGTGGTTCTTGGGGATTATGTGACACTTGATCAGGGTACCGGCTGTGTTCATACAGCACCCGGTCATGGTGAAGAGGATTATGAGACAGGTCTCAGGTATGGGTTTGATATTTATTCACCTGTGAACAGCAGGGGGCAGTTTAATGAGGATGTCCCGTTCTTTGCCGGGATGAAGGTCTTTGCGGCTAATAAGGAGATAAATAAGAAGATGGAGGAGCTTGGGGTTCTTGTTAAAGAAGAACCTATTGTTCACTCCTATCCTCATTGCTGGCGTTGCAAGAAACCTGTTATCTTCAGGGCTACTGAACAGTGGTTTATTTCAATGGAGAAGAATGACCTTCGTAAGAAGGCATTGGATGCGATTGAAGCTGTAACATGGATACCCTCCTGGGGAAAAGACAGGATAAAGGGGATGATTGCCGTCAGGCCGGACTGGTGCATATCAAGACAGAGGACATGGGGTGTGCCGATTATCGCATTCTCATGTAAGAAATGCGGCCACCTGCTTATGGATAGTAATGTTGTAAATCATGTTGCAGGGCTTGTTGAAAAATCCGGCACTGATGTATGGTTTTCTGAAGAGGCAGAGGGATTACTGCCCGGAGAAATTTCCTGCCCGGGATGCAAAGGAACAGAGTGGCAAAAGGAGATGGATATATTGGATGTCTGGTTTGATTCAGGCACGAGCCATGTTGCCGTGCTTGAAACACGTGAAGATTTATCACGGCCTGCGGACCTGTATCTTGAAGGCAGTGACCAGCACAGGGGGTGGTTTCACAGCTCCCTCCTTGAGGCATTGGGGACAGGCAGGGAGTCGCCTTATAAAGCGGTACTTACACACGGATTTGTGGTTGATGGAAGCGGCCGCAAGATGTCCAAATCAGCGGGAAATGTGATCGCCCCTCAGGAGGTAATAAATCAGCACGGGGCTGAGATATTGAGGCTGTGGGTTGCAGCAGAGGATTACAGGGAAGACATACGCATATCCAAGTCAATCATTACCCAGGTTACTGAGGCATACAGAAGGATAAGGAATACATGCAGGTTTCTGCTTGGCAATCTGGATGATTTTAACCCTGAGATAGATAGTGTCCCTTATGAAGAACTCATGGAGATTGATAGGTGGGCTTTACTCAGGCTTCAAAGGCTTATCAACCGTGTAGAGAGGGGATACAGGGACTTTGAATTTCATCTGGTCTTCCACTCCCTCCACAATTTCTGTGTGGTTGACATGAGTTCGCTCTATCTGGATATTCTCAAAGACCGTCTGTATACATTTCATAAGGATTCAAAAGAGAGGCGTGCAGCACAAAGCACGATGTATCAGATACTCAAGGCTATGGTAAAGCTGATGGCGCCGGTACTTTCGTTTACAGCGGATGAGACATGGGGTTATATAAAGAAGGTCTCCGGAGAGGAAGACTCTGTACATCTGGAGCAGTTCCCGGAGATTGTGCAGGGATATTTCAATGAGACCCTTGAAGATAAATGGGAAAAGCTGATTCGCATAAGGGGAGAGGTAGCTAAGGCATTAGAGACCGCAAGAAAGGATCGTCTGATAGGTCATTCTCTTGAGGCACATGTTGATATATTTGCACAGGGAGACCTGGTTACCTTTTTAAAGAATGAGGAAAAGGAGTTTCCGTCTTTCTTTATAACCTCGTCTGCCAGTGTTAGTGAAGGGACACCCCCATCTGACGCATTTCAGGGGAAAGAGGTTGAAGGTCTCTTTGTGTCGGTATCAAAGGCAAAGGGAGGCAAGTGTGAAAGATGCTGGAATTACAGCGAATCAGTAGGCACTGATACAGAACATCCGGTAATATGCAAACGGTGTGCAGATGTGTTGAGGATAGATGAGAAATGAGATTAAATAGCAGAAGCAAGAAGTTAGAGGTAAGAAGTTAGATCCCTGCACCATGGTTTTCGTATCGTTTGGGTTCCCCCCCGACGCTACGGTAACGGAACACATTATTTTTGAATGAACTGTCATGAGCGGGGCGCTCACAAAGGGCAATGAAAACCCCACCCTCTCCCTGAGGGAGAGGGGGCTACGTTGATTCCCTCCCCTTCAAGGGGAGGGGTAGGGTGGGGATGGGGTTGATTTTCGGATGAACAAATACATTCTATTGACAGCTATTGCAGGGGCAATTATTATATTTGATCAGGCATCGAAATATGCGGTTCAGAACATGCTCGCTATTCATGATTATATTGAAATAATACCCGGTTTTTTTAATGTAACTTACGTGCAGAATCCGGGTGCTGCCTTCGGCATCTTTGGAAGGACGACAGGATTATTGAGATTAGCCCTTCTTATAGGCATTTCCCTATTTGCACTCATAATGCTCATATTTATGTATGAAAAGGCCGCAGGTAAATTTACTATGACACATCTGGCGATTTCATTGGTGACAGGCGGTGCGGTCGGCAACCTTATTGACCGTATACGGTTAAAATGGGTGATGGATTTTCTGGACTTTTACTGGAATGGCCACCACTGGCCTTCGTTTAACATCGCAGATATAGCCATTACACTTGGAACTATAATTCTCATGTTCAGTATCTTATTCTCGAAAAACAGAAATCTCGTAGATGTTTAAACATCTAAAACAGCAGGGGAGGGTAAACTGAAGCAATGAACAAACCATGGGAAAAATTATACAGCAAGGCAATGCTTACACTGGATGATGGGAACTGGCTTAAGGCAGTTCAATATCTGAAGAGATCCTGTGAACTGTACCCGGATAAGATTGATGCACATTATGAGCTTGCGGATATTTATCTGCAAATGGGGCATATTGATGCAGCACATGAAGTCGTTAAAGCAGCACTTGCAACAGACCCTATTGATTTTCAGTGCAACTTTATCCTCGGCAATATTTATCTTGCACAGGGTAAGGTGCGTGATGCACTGAAGGTTTACCTGTATCTTGAGAAGATGGCTGATGAACCGATACCTGACCTGCTGTTCAATATTGCCATGGCATTTGATTGCAAGGGGGATAAGCGAAAGGCCCTTTATTATGCCTCATTCGCAACCGATGAAGACCCTTCGTTTATAGAGGCTTATGAGCTTACCGGAAGGCTGCTGCTTGAAAATGGCGACCTGAAGGGGGCACACAATGCCTTCATGGAGATACTATCCCTTGAGCCTGATAATATCAGTGCACATCACATGCTTGGGGTTATATATTCAAAGGAAAAGCGGTGGCTTGAGGCAATTAAAGAGTGGGAGATTGTGCTCTCGATGGTACCTGATGCAGATGAGACACTTAGGGAACTCGGATGTGCCGTCAACCTCTTAGGAGACGCGGAAAAGGCCGTCAAACTCCTGCACAAGGCCATAGAGATAAACCCCGAAAACGTCCATGCAAAGTTGGATCTGAGGAAGCTATTGCATGGGAAATCGTAAAGGCAGTGAATAGTGGTTAGTGATTAGTGGATAGTAAACAGAAGTTTTTTTCTAATCACTAACCACTAATCACTAACCACTGTATTTAATATGTTGCAAATACGGGAGCATCAGGTATCTGAGAAAGAGGCTTATAAGAGGATAGACCAGTTCTTAGTAAACGTCCTTCCTGTATCAAGAACCACTATCCAGAGGCTGATCAATGAAAAACTTATCACTGTAAATAAAAATCAGGTCAAGCCGAATTATAAGATTCGTCCTGATGATGTCATTGACATACTGATTCCCGGTCCTTCTCCTGTCCCGCTACAGCCTGAAGAAATACCGCTTGATATATTATATGAAGATGAACACCTGCTGCTGGTCAATAAACCTTCCGGCCTTGTAGTCCATCCTGCCCCCGGTCATTTTAACGGGACGCTTGTCAATGCACTGCTGTTTCACTGTAAAGACCTGAAAGGTATCGGCGGCAGGGAACGCCCCGGCCTGGTTCATCGTCTTGATAAAGACACATCCGGCGTCCTTGTGATAGCCAAGAGTGATTTTGTTCATACGCACCTGTCAAGTCAATTTAAACTGCATACCATCAACAGGGTTTATGTTGCAGTGGTTCAGGGGGTTATGAAAAAGCATAAGGGTGTCATTGACCTTGCCATAGGCAGGGATAAAAAAGACCGTAAGAAGCACTCTCCGAGGACAATGAAACCGAAACATTCTATTACAAACTTTACTGTAATAAAAAGGTTTAAAGACGCGACATTTCTTGAACTCAGGCCTGAAACAGGAAGGACACATCAGTTACGTGTCCACCTCTCCCATTCCGGTCACCCTGTTGCCGGTGATAAGGTCTACGGCGGAAGAGGCCACAGCATGATAGGCAAGGTCAAAGTGGAGAGGCTGATGCTCCACGCAAAAAAACTCGGTTTTACTCATCCAGTGACAAATGAATATATGGAATATGATGCACCGTTGCCTGATGAGATGGAAGAGTTGATTAATATAAAACTCCATTAAATAGCAGGAAAAGATACTTTCAAAAGCATACAAAAAGCATACTTTCTATTGACAGCAAAATCTCATCCTGATAATTTAGCTTCAATAATGATAAACCAAAACCCTGAGCAGGTAGCAAGAGACAACATAGACAGGCAGTTGATTGCATGCGGCTGGGTTATTCAGGATAAGAAGCAGATCAATCTCGGCGCCGGTATTGGGGTAGCTGTTCGGGAATATCAAACAGACATCGGCCCTGCTGATTATATACTGTTTGTTGACAGGAAACCTGTTGGTGTTATTGAGGCCAAGCGGGAGGAAGAAGGCGTTCGCCTGACCACACACGAGGATCAATCCAGCGAATATGCCGTCAGCAAACTGAAGCACCTCAACAATGACCCTTTGTCTTTCGTGTACGAGAGCACAGGCGAAATAACCCGCTTTACCAACTACCGTGACCCAAAGCCGCGTTCACGTCCTGTATTTACCTTTCACAAGCCTGAGACTTTGAGAGAATTGCTGAAGGGTGAGAGGACGCTCAGGAAGGGGCTACTTAACCTACCCTCTCTACCGACAGAAGGACTCCGTGAATGCCAGATTAACGCCATAAATAATTTGGAACAATCTTTCAAGGAAAACAGGCCGCGGGCATTGATCCAGATGGCCACTGGCTCAGGCAAGACCTTTACCGCTATTACCTCCATCTACCGTCTGCTGAAATATGCAGGCGCTAAGCGGATTCTATTTCTCGTGGACACGAGGAATCTTGGGGAGCAGGCCGAGCAGGAGTTCATGGCCTTTCAGCCCAATGATGACAACCGCAAGTTCGCTGAGTTGTATGGCGTGCACCGCCTGAAATCAAGCAGTATCCCTACGGACAACCAGGTTTATATAAGCACCATCCAGCGCCTCTATTCTATCTTAAAGGGTGAAGAGCTGGATGAGGCAGCAGAAGAGGACAACCCCAATGAAAGACGCTGGCAGCCCAAAGAGCCTGTGCCTGTGGTCTACAACGAAAGGCCGCCCCCTGAGTTCTTTGATTTTGTAGTGATTGATGAATGTCACCGGAGTATCTACAATCTGTGGAAACAGGTGCTGGAATATTTTGACACCTTCCATGTCGGCCTTACCGCAACCCCAGATAATCGCACATTCGGATATTTCAACCAGAACGTGGTCAGTGATTACGGCTTTGAAGAGGCGGTGACGGATGGTGTTCTGGTTCCATACAATGTCTTTATTATAGATACCCGGATTAGCCGGAAAGGTGGAGTCGTCTGGAAGGGTGAATATGTGGATCACCGTGAGAAATTAACCCGCAGAAAACGATGGGATCAAATAGACGAGGATGTGGAATACAGTGCGAAGCAGTTGGATGATGCAGTGGTGAACCCCAATCAGATCCGCCTTATCATCAGGACATTCAAAGAGCATCTTCCGGAAATCTTCCCCGGACGTTACGACAGGGACGGAAGATTCGAGATACCCAAGACACTCATCTTCGCCAAGAGCGATTCCCATGCTGATGACATCATCAATATTGTGAGGGAAGAGTTTGCAGAGGAAAACAAGTTCTGCAAAAAAGTTACCTACAAAGTGGATGACCCGAAAGGCGTATTACAGAATTTCAGGAATGAATACTATCCTCGCATTGCTGTAACGGTTGATATGATTGCTACAGGGACTGATGTGAAGCCGCTGGAATGTCTCCTTTTCATGCGGGATATAAAGAGCCGCAATTATTTTGAACAGATGAAGGGGCGCGGCACCCGCACCATCCTTCTGGACGACCTGAGAAAGGTGACCCCGTCTGCCAGGTATGTTAAGGATCACTTTGTGATTGTGGACGCAATAGGAGTGACAAAGAGCCTCAAGACCGACAGCCGCCCTCTGGAAAAGAAGCCTGGAGTGCTGCTGAAAGATCTTTTGGGAGCTGTAGCCGTGGGTGCAAGGGATGAAGACCTTTTTACCTCATTGGCCAATCGCCTCACACGTCTGGAGAGACAGCTCACTGAAGAAGAGAAGATACTGTTTGCTGAAAAGGCCAACGGGAGGACAATGAAACAGACAGTGGAGGAACTGCTGAATGCCTACAATCCCGATACCATTGAAGATCTGCGGTTACAGAGCTATGAGGAGAATAAGAACGCCTCGAGTTTTGCGATTGAAGAGGCCTTTTCCAGAAGTCACAATGCCCTGATTGATAAGGCGGCAGAGGTCTTTACCGGTGACCTGAACACCTTTGTTGAAAACGTCCGCAAGGCGCATGAGCAGATCATTGATCACATCAACCCCGACAACCTGCTGAATGTCGGTTGGGACAAGGACAATACGATCAGGGCCACGGAACTGGTAAATGACTTTACCGCATGGCTGCAAGCACACAGAGATGAGATCACCGCCCTGCAGATATTCTACAACCAGCCCTACCGCAGACGTGAGTTGACCTTCAGCATGATCAAAGAGCTGCTGGAGAAACTGAAGACCGACAAGCCGGCGCTGGCACCCTTGCGGATATGGAATGCTTATGAGCAGATAGAAAGAGCCAATGGCTCACCAAAGAATGAGTTGATTGCCCTCGTATCCCTCATCCGCAGGGTAATGAACATTGATCAACTCCTGACCCCTTACGACAAGACAGTAGACAAAAATTTCCAGAACTGGGTATTTCAAAAACAGGCCGGTGCATTGAAGTTTACTGAGGAACAGATGCAATGGCTAAGGATGATAAAAAATTACGTTGCCGGCAGTTTCCATATTGAAAGAGACGATTTTGACCTCAGCCCCTTCAATGCGCACGGTGGCCTGGGGAAGATGTGGCAACTGTTTGGCGAAGAGACCAATGAGATTATCAACGAACTGAATGAGGCGTTGGCGGCGTGAGTGTAATCATAAAAAATACTTTTAAAAACGATTAAATATTGATTTATTGCTAATATTTATATAGTATACTATGCATATATCAGGTAAATAATCTATTTTGGGGATAAATTGAAGGATTTTTTTGATCATGCAGAGGTACTTAACGTACTACATGGATTTAACCCATGGTGGTCTGGCAGGCCATATTCTGTCCATGACTTTAAAAGGCTGGCGTTTCAGACATGCCGTACTTATTTAAAAGATTCCACTCTGAAGCGGGCCATCCTGCTTTCAGGGCCGCGGCGTGTGGGAAAAACTACTATTCTGATGCAAATAGCCGACGGCCTTATAAGAGAAGGCCGTGATCCTAAAAGTGTATTCTATATCAGCCTTGACCATCCACTGATAAAATTACTCAGCATGAGGCGGATTCTTGAATTTTATCACGAATCCATCTATTCACAGGGAAGGGAGACATTTCTCCTTCTGGATGAAATACAGTATTCAAAAGAATGGGAAACTGAGATAAAGCTCCTTGTGGACCATCAGCCTAATTACAGGATTCTTGCCACAGGCTCTGCCAGTGTGGTTCATCGCGAACGCCTTACTGAAAGCGGTGTAGGAAGATGGATAACCGTACCGGCTCCAACCCTCTCATTCTTTGAGTTTATCCATATCAGGGGAGAACCAATCCCTGAAATTCCTGAAGACTTGCGACCGGTAGACCTCTTTACAAAGTCACAAGGAGAGTTTGCGGAATTGTCCGCACGTTTCCGGGGGCTTCTCCCATCGTTTCAGCAGTACCTGCTTGTAGGCGGATTTCCGGAAACTGCCATTCAGAAGAATATCAGTCTTTGCCAGCGGTTACTGAGGGAGGACGTGGTTGAGCGTGTGCTAAAGCGGGACATGACAGCCCTCTTTGGGGTAAGAAATGTCAATGAGCTTGAAAAACTTTTTATCTATCTATGTATCCATAGTGGAGGCATTGTAGCACACAAGACCTGTGCAGACGCACTGGGCACGACTACAACTACGATTGCAAATCACCTGACCCTGCTTGAGCAGGCAAATCTCATTTATCGTCTCCCTCCTGCGGATGCAGGGGGAAAAAAGGTATTGAAGGCCCGCAATAAATATTATCTGGTTGATGCTGCACTTCGTAATGCCGTACTCCTGCGGGGTGAAGAGATTCTCATGAACCCTGATGAAATGGGTATCATTGCAGAGACAACAGTGCTCAGGCATCTTTATGCATACTACTATCATGATGTGCCGGAAATAGTCTACTGGCGGGACCCTGTTTCTCAGAAAGAGGTGGACATTATTGTCCGGAGTCCAAATTATATCATTCCCTTTGAAGTTAAATATCAGGAAAGACCCCATATAAAGGAAAGCAGCGGGCTTGTTGCCTATTGCCGTTTGGAAAATGTCAAACGGGCCTACTGGGTAACAAAGCTTGACAGGGATTTTGGGGTTACAATGTTTGATGGATTGGAGACCTCTTTCCTGAATGTACCGGCGCATATTTTGTGCTATCTGTCTGGCCAGTCGGAAAGGCTGTTATGGACGTAGTGTCCGCGGAGGATTTTTTCCAATAAATATGCAAGCTTATTCAGCAGATGGATTGCCAGAGGGGTGGGATTGGACGACAATCAGCGACATTGTTGGTAAAAAAGGTATTTTTGTTGATGGCGATTGGGTTGAGAGTAGGGATCAAGATCCGAATGGTGATGTTCGACTCATACAATTAGCCGATATTGGTGATGGTGAATATCGAAATAAATCAGAAAGATTCCTTAAATATGAAAAAGCTATTGAGCTATGTTGTACCTTTTTAAAAAAAGGAGATGTTCTTATTGCCCGTATGCCCGACCCTTTAGGGCGGTCATGTATTTTTCCCGGCGACCTAAAAAAGTCTGTTACCGTTGTTGATGTTGCAATAGTACGCCCGGGGAACGCTGACTTCGAGACAAAATGTTTGATGTATTTTATTAATGCGCCTGCGTTTCGTAATGCAGTTGCATCATTGGAAAGTGGAACTACACGGAAAAGAATTTCAAGAAGTAATCTGGCGACAATGAGTTTCCCCCTCCCGCCCCTCCCCGAACAGCACGCCATCGTTTCTAGGATAGAGCAACTCTTCAGCGAGTTGGACAAAGGGATCGAAGCCCTCAAAACTGCACAGCAGCAACTCAAAGTGTACCGCCAAAGCGTGTTGAAATGGGCGTTTGAGGGGAAGCTGACAGAGAAGTGGCGGCAGAATCAGGATTTGCCTGATGCACAGGATTTGCTTGAAAAGATACAGAAGGAGAGAGAAGAAAAGGCCATGGCCAGCGGCATGAAGCTTAAACAGGTTGCACCTTTGACGAAAGATGAATTAGACGCCCTGCCTGAATTGCCGGAGGGGTGGGGGTGTGTGAGGTCAGGTGAGTTGTATGGATTTGTAACAAGCGGTTCAAGAGGGTGGGCTAAGTATTATTCAGCAGAAGGGGCCATTTTTTTAAGAATAACAAACTTAGACTTCGATAGTTTGGAACTTGATCTATCCCCTGAAAATATTCAATACGTAAAACCACCGCAAGGCACTGAAGGCCAAAGGACAAGGATATTTGAAGGTGATTTCCTTTTTTCAATTACAGGTTATTTGGGAATGTTTGCGATCGCCCCAAAACTGGATGAAGCATATGTTAATCAACATATTGCATTGTGCAGACCTATTGAAGGATTTGACAAAAAATATTTCGGCTATTGGGTAATCTCAAGAGTTGGTGGAAATCATTTCATAAATCAGTTGCAAAAAGGGGCAACCAAAGCGGGTTTAGGTCTTGATGATATTCAAAATTTTCCTGTTCCAATTTGTTCTCTACCCGAGCAAAGCCAAATCGTCCAGGAAATAGAATCCCGTCTGTCAGAGTGTGATAACATGGAGGCCACCATTGCCACCTCTCTGCAGCAGGCCGAGGCCCTGCGGCAAAGCATCTTAAAGAAGGCATTTGAAGGCAGGCTACTGAATGATAAGGAGCTGGAGGCAGTCAGGCAGGACCCAGCGTGGGAACCGGCGGAGAGGCTGTTGGAGAGGATAAGGGAGGAGAATGCCGGGCTTCATTCGGAGAAGAAAGGGCGGAAGAGTAAGGCATGAGTAAAATAACACGTTCATGAGCCTTCGGCTCACAAGGTATTATGAAAATAAGACCCCCTCACCCGGACCCTCTCCCGCAAGGGGAGAGGGATGCTTAGATGATTCCCTCCCCCTTGAGGGGGGAGGGTTAGGGTGGGGGTGAGCTATGGTGATTTTCGGATGAATCGTCATGAGCCGTGGGCTCACAAAGGTAAATGAAAATCCCCCCTCTTAAGATTAAGAGGGGGAAGGGGGAGTTATGAAGTGCATAGAAGAACGATGCAACATAGCTATAACCCCCTCTTTCCCCCTTAAATTAAGGGGGATGAATTAAGGGCAATTGGTGTTAAGAAGAGATTTTCGGGTGAAGGCTCGTTAATTATTCCCGTATGTTTCCGGAAAGGAAAGTATAAGGTATGAGTATAGAGCGGGTAAGGCGAATGGGCGGGTGGATGAACTTGGATCCGGTGTGTTGAACGTGAACAAGTATCTTCCTGTTTATGCCCCCGGGAAGAGGCCGCAATTTTTAGAGGGTAATAGTTTCAAGATGATAATTCCGTTGGATGGAAATATGATTACTAAGTTTACTGTATCAGATGGCACAGTAAGTGATAGAGTAAGTGATAGAGTAAATGAGGGAATAATTGAGGGTATAAGTGCGGATGTAAAAGGTAAACTTCTCAAATTAGTACTTGCTGTAATGAATAAGCCGCTTCAAAAAGCAGATGAGCTGGCAACTGGTTTAAATGTATCAGTACCTACAGTGAACCGCTACATCAAGATACTAAGATTACTTGAAGTTATTGAGTTTGAAGGCCCGCCTAAATCTGGGGGGTATGTTTTATCAGCACAATTTACAAGGGAAATTGAAATATGAGCAGCAACACATCAGGCATCATAAGCAAGGTCTGGTCTTTCTGCAACACCCTCCGGGATGATGGCGTGGGATATGGGGATTACTTAGAGCAGCTTACGTACCTGCTCTTTTTGAAAATGGCAGATGAATACAGCAGGCCGCCATACAGCAGACCCCTCCATATCCCCGTGGAATATAACTGGGAAAGCCTCACTGCCAAACGAGGTGCAGAGCTGGAGGGGCATTACACAACATTGTTACGTGAGCTGGGGAAGCAGAAGGGGATACTGGGGCAGATCTTCACCAAGAGTCAGAACAAGATTCAGGATCCTGCCAAGCTCTACAAGCTCATTGATATGATTGACAAGGAGCAATGGAGTTTGATGGGCACAGATGTAAAGGGGGCAATATACGAAGGACTGCTCGAGAAGAATGCAGAGGATACTAAGAGCGGGGCAGGGCAGTATTTCACGCCGAGGGCACTAATAAAGGTGATGGTAGCATGTCTGCGGCCGGAACCTATGAAAATTATTGCAGATCCTGCGGCAGGCACAGGTGGTTTCCTCCTGGCTGCTTATGATTTCATTACGGAAAACTATGAACTGGACAAAGACCAGAAAAAATCTCTGAAATACAAGACCTTTTGCGGAAACGAGATCGTGGCCAGTACACGCAGGCTGGCCCTGATGAACATGTTCCTGCACAACATCGGGGATATTGACAGCGAAAATGTTATTTCATCAACTGATGCATTGGTAGCAGATTCAGGATTGCGGGTAGACTATGTCCTTACCAATCCGCCTTTCGGTAAAAAGAGTAGTATGACCTTTACCAATGAAGAAGGCGAGCAGGAAAAAGAAGGTCTGACATACAACCGTCAGGACTTCTGGGCAACCACCAGCAATAAGCAGCTCAACTTTGTACAGCACATACGAACCATGCTCAAGACCGACGGAAAGGCGGCAGTAGTATTACCTGACAACGTGCTGTTTGAAGGCGGTGCAGGTGAAACAGTAAGAAAGAAGCTGCTGGAAACAACCGACCTCCATACTATCCTGCGACTCCCGACAGGGATATTTTATGCCCAGGGGGTAAAGGCAAATGTGCTTTTCTTTGATGCAAGACCAGCGAATAAAGACCCATGGACAAAGGAGGTCTGGGTCTATGATTACCGCACCAATGTCCACCATACCCTCAAGAAGAATCCGCTGAAGCTGGATGACCTGAAGGAGTTCATTGAATGCTATAATCCTGAAAACAGGCATAGGAGAAAAGAGACATGGGATAGTAATACAAATCCCGATGGTAGGTGGAGGAGATTCACATACAACGAAATCATTAACCGCGACAAGACCAGCCTTGATATCACATGGCTGAAGGATAAATCCCTTGCAGACCTTGATAACCTGCCTGATCCAGACACTTTAGCCGCTGAGATTGTTGAAAATATCGAGGCAGGGCTGGAGAGCTTCAGGGAAATCCTGTTAATATGCAGGGGATAAAGAGGGCGGACACGGGATCAAGTTACGCTTTGGAAGCAGTATTGTTGGACGGGTGAAAGAGATTATCGCAGTTACCCCTGAGGGTGAGGGGATTTCTATGAGAAGCTGCCTTTTCTATTACTATTTGCCACTACTATTGCATTTAGTAGCACTATATGCTAAAGTTGTGACGTATGGTAAGCAGGCAATTCTGGATTGATTTGATTGAAAAGGCTTGGAGCCGGCGTTCTGTTATCTGGCTTTCCGGTGTAAGGCGGGCGGGAAAGACGTATCTATGCCGGAGTCTTCATGGGATTGAATACTTCGATTGTGAGTTGCCACGTATAAGGCGTATGATGGAAGACCCTCAGGCATTTTTGGAAGGGCTTAGGGGGAAACGCATAATATTGGATGAAGTCCATCGTCTGGGAAATCCTTCTGAGATACTGAAGATTGCTGCTGACCACTTTCCGGATATCTTAATTGTCGCTACGGGTTCATCTACCCTTGGGGCATCTGCCAAATTCAGAGACACCCTTTCAGGCCGTAAAGCAGAACTATGGCTTACCCCCATGATCTCGGCTGACCTCAAAGATTTTGACAAAACAGACTTGAAACACCGTTTTATCCGCGGCGGGCTGCCTCCTTTTTTTATGGCTGATGAAACTCCGGAACGGGATTTTCAGGAATGGATGGATGCCTATTGGGCTAAAGATATCCAGGAGCTTTTCAGGCTGGAGCGGCGTTATTCATTTCAGAAGTTTGCTGAACTTTTGATCATGCAGAGCGGTGGTATATTTGAGGCAACAAGATTTGCCGACCCATGTGAGGTCAGCCGTACGACGATTAACAACTACCTCTCTGTGCTGGAGTCAACCTATTCAGTACATGTGATTCGCCCCTTCAGTTCACGCCGATCATCAGAAATTATTTCTGCACCTAAGGTATATGCCTTTGATACAGGCTTCGTCTGTTATTACCGTGGATGGCATGAACTTCGTCAGGATGATATGGGACTCCTGTGGGAACATTTTGTTCTTAACGAGATACAGGCCCGTCTGCAGACCAGAAGGATTTCATACTGGCGCGATAAAAGGGGGCATGAGATAGACTTTGTGTTAACAGGTTACAAAAAACCGGAACAGCCGCTAGCCATAGAATGTAAGTGGTCTTCATCCGGGTTTGACGCCGGTAATATTAAAATATTCCGAAAACAATATCCTGTTGGATGTAACTATGTTGTCTCTGCCGATACAGACCGTTCTTATACAAGTGTCTACGATAATATTTCCGTGAACTTTGTAAGTCTCTCAGGGTTAATACAGAAAATCGGGCAGTGACTTGATTATCCCCTACAGGAAGAGATGGAAGAGTTGATTAAAATGAACCTGAGCTAATTTGATTACATTATATACCGAATATTCTGTATCCTTTTTTTATGATGATTGAAATGGAATTATAATAAAAAAACTGTTATAATCTCCTCAGTTTTTTTCTATTGTGTTCAAATAAAAAATATATTTGATATGAAACCCTCACGAACCTTTGGCTAATAAAAGATGATTATAATTCCCTCCCCTTCAAGGGGAGGGTTAGGGTGGGGATGGGGTTATTTTTAATCGAAAGGAAATAAATCTATGCCGTATTCAGAAACACCGGTAACAATATTAACCGGATTGAACAGGCTGGCTTATAATTTGTGGTGGTCATGGAGTGATAATGCACAGAGGATTTTTGATTTAATTGACAGTAAGCTCTGGAAAGAGGCAGAGAGGAATCCTGTTGTATTTTTAAAGAGGCTGAGCCGTGAATCCCTCTTAGAGGCTGTTTCGCGTAAAGAGGTTATAGAATCATATAAACAGGTCATATCAGAGTTTGATGCCTATCTGCATCAGGACAAGACGTGGTTTAATGTCCAGTACCCGGGATGGGAAAATATCCGTATAGCATATTTTTCAGCAGAGTTCGGATTGCATGAATCAGTTCCTATTTACTCCGGCGGTCTTGGCGTACTTGCCGGTGACCATTGCAAGGCGGCCAGTGACCTTGGCCTTCCTTTTACAGCTATCGGTCTTCTCTACAGGCAGGGATACTTTGTCCAGCAGATAAATAAGAAGGGACAGCAGGAGGCAGTATATGTAAGATACAACTTTGATGATATGCCGCTGCAACTTATTAAGAATATTTCAGGAGAAGATATTGTTATAAATGTGGAGCTTCCCGGCAGGATATGTTATGCAAAGATATGGAAGATAAATGTCGGCAGGATACCGCTATTTTTGCTGGATAGTGACATTGATGAGAACAGTGCTGAGGACAGAATGCTTACCAATAACCTCTATGGCGGTGACCATGACATTAGGATATCTCAGGAGATATTGCTCGGGATGGGCGGAGTCAGGGCGCTCAACGCAATGGGGATTAAGCCCACTGTCTGGCACATGAATGAAGGACATTCAGTTTTTCTTGGGCTTGAGAGGATAGTTAATCTTATGAAAGGCGGCAAAGGCGTCGGGTTGTCATTTGCTGAGGCACATGAGGTTGTTAAGGCAAATGCGATATTTACAACCCACACACCTGTTCCGGCAGGTAATGATGCCTTCTCCCTTTTAATGATAGAGAAGTATTTTAAGAGGTATCTGGAAAAGGCAGGTATAAAAACCCATGAGTTCATGAGGATCGGCCTTCGTCCTAGGGGCGGCGGGTCCGACCTGTTCAGCCTTACAATTCTTGCATTCCATTTTTCTGCACAAAGTAATGGAGTAAGTAGTCTCCATGGACATGTCTCAAGGACAATATGGAATGATGTCTGGCACGGGGTCCCATTGGGAGAGATACCTATTGGTCATATTACAAACGGCGTTCATACACTTACATGGCTTGATCCTTCGATTGCAGACCTGTTTGACAGATACATGGGTTCTGAGTGGCGGCAGATAATTGATCTAGAAATATGGGACAAGGTAAATGATGTTCCGTCGGCGGAGTTATGGGGTGTTCGTAATAGGTTAAAGGAGCAGATGATAAAGTCTGTTCACCACAGATTAGCGATTCAATCCCAGAGACATTTATCCAATACAAAAAAGGGTAAATCCGGCGAGGTTCTTTTAAACCCAAAAGCCCTGACTCTTGGATTTGCAAGACGGTTTGCAACATACAAAAGGGCTACGCTAATTTTCCGTGATATGGACCGGCTCAGAAAGATACTCAATAATAAAGAACGTCCTGTGCAGATCATATTTGCAGGTAAGGCCCATCCGGCAGATAAACCGGGTCAGGAATTTATTGCAAGGGTTTATGAGATCTCACAGATGAAGGAATTCTCCAATAAGATTGTGATGGTTGAAGGTTATGACATGCACCTTGCAAGACACCTCGTATCAGGCGTTGATATATGGCTGAATACTCCAAGGAGGCCTTATGAGGCAAGCGGTACAAGCGGACAAAAGGCAGGGCTTAACGGTGCAGTAAACTTCAGCGTATTGGACGGATGGTGGGTTGAGGGCTTCAATGATAAGAACGGATGGTCTATAGGCGGAGACAATGATATTGGAAATGAAGAGCTTCAGGACAAGTTAGACAGCGAGGATATTTACGAAAAGCTGGAAAACGAGATTGTTCCTATGTATTACAACAGGAATGAAGAGGGTGTGCCTGAGAGATGGATGGAGGTTGTAAAGGAATCTATAAAGACGATACTGCCTCAGTTCAGTACAGCGAGGATGGTCAGGGATTACTTTAATGTCATGTATATGCCTGCACATATAAGGGGTGAGAGGCTTGCTGAGGCGGATTTTGATAAGGCAAAGGCGCTGGCTGACTGGAAGTCTTGGATGAAGAGTAACTGGGAGTATATAAAGGTCGTTTCAATTGAAAAGGGTGAGCATATAAAGGATGACCTCGGCACCCCTACAGAATATTATGAAATTATTATAACCATTGATCTCGGCCCGCTTTCTCCGTCTGATGTGGCTATAGAGATATTCAAGGGCATTATGGATAAGAAAGGTGAGTTTAAGTCATTAGGTACCATTCCCATGAAAAGACTCGGCGAGATTTGGGAAGGTTTCTACAGCTACGCCGGCATAGTCCCATCTGACACAAGAGAAGGCTACGGCTTCTTCTTCCACATCGTCCCCACCCATCCCGACCTCGGAAATAAATATGAGCTTGGATTGATAAGGACTACCTATGTGGCGGCGGATGAGGTTGGGGTGTTGTAGGGGGAAACAGGAAAATCATGTTAAAAATCTTTTTTTTCAGATTCAGAACTATTGGGGGTAAGAAATATGAAGAACCTTGCAATTGACGATCGTCTTTATAATTTGATCAAGGAACTTAATTTTAATGATGTTGAAGATTTAATAAAGGATTCCTTAATTACTGAGGTGCTTTATAAAATTTCAGATTATTCTGGAGATGTAGATTTTTTTGAAAAAAAATATGGGAAAGGCTTTAATGAATTCAAGATTGAATATGAAACAGGTGAGGAAGATTTTTCACGTTATGATGATTTGATAACATGGGAATTTACACAGAAAGGAAAAGAATATTGGACAAAAAAGATCGAAGAGTTGAAAAGTGTTTTATAAGGTCATCGCATAAATTCAGAAAATTATAACTGAAGTTTCTGTTTCTAAGTATAGAAACAGATGAATTCTGTTTTTTATTAATTGCAAAGGTTAAATTTATTGATGGCTCATTTCTTCATATTAAAGACTATATATTCGAAGATGGTAAAAGAAAATATTCTTATCACTTGCATGATTTGAAAGGAAATTTAATCTCAAGATGGGACAATTCACCCCACCATAAAGATATCGAGACATTCCCTCATCATAGGCACTTGCTTGATAAAATTATTGATTCAAAGGAACACCATATAAGTGATATTCTCAATGTAATTAAATCTTGCCTTTAAATTCTCATGCATGGGTATGACAACTTCTTCTTTTATAAGACTTTTGTAATAGCCTCAAATGCAACCCTTCAGTGAGGCGTGGTGACACGAAAAAACTACTTGCGTTCTGGTTGCCATCTATGGTACAACATGATGAATGGAGATGGCGGTCAGATATCGTGGCAGAGAATTCGCCCATGAGGAAATAGCCGAAGTACGTGAT
>JACRGV010000096.1 GCA_016212215.1 Nitrospirota bacterium | reverse complement strand
TTTGATAGAAGGGGGCATAGATGCAAAGGGTGCTACAAAGCAGACAGTATGTACGTGCACAAATAATCAGTCATCTGTCATATATTTGTGTATACATATTAGTTATCCTCTTTGGAATTATACCTGCCGCCAACGCTGGCCAGGCAATCCTTTCATGGGATCCGCCAACAACGAATACAGATGGAACAACATTAACCAACCTCGCGGGTTACAAGCTCTATTACGGGACATCTTCAGGAAATTACAGTACGGTAATTACTGCAGGTAGCGTTACAACTTACACAGTAACCGGTTTGATTGACAATACCACATATTACTTTGCTGCAACTGCATATGACGCTTCAGGAAATGAGAGCACATTTTCTAATGAAGTCTCGAAGACTATATCCGCATCATCTGATGTCACAGCACCAGTTATCTCAAATGCCACTACAAGCAGTATTACGAGCGACTCAGCAACTATCTCATGGACAACGAATGAGGCATCTTCATCACAAGTAGAATATGGAACAAGCATATCATATGGCCTATCAACGGCCATAGACAACACACAAGTAACATCTCACAGCATTACCTTAAGCGGGCTTACAGCATGGACTACATATCACTTCAGGATAAAGAGTCAGGATGCAAGTGGCAATCTCACAGTATCATCTGATTTCACCTTTACAACTATCGCACCACCTGACACAACACTGCCAACCGGCACTATATTGATTAATGGTGGGGCCACATATACCAGTTCTGCTTCAGTTACATTAACCCTTTCCTGTAGTGATGCGGGGACTGGATGCAGCCAGATGCAGTTATCAAATGATGGAACAACATGGAGCACCCTGGAGTCTTTCGCTACCACCAAATCATGGACTCTATCCGGCGGTCAGGGAAGTAAGACCGTTTATGCAAAATATAGAGACGGCGCAGGGAATACCTCTACAAATTATACAGATACAATTTCATTGGACAGTGCGGCTCCTGCCCTTTCAAGCATAGGGACAAGCGGGCTATCCAATAACTCTGTAACAATTACATGGACAACTGACGAAATCTCCACTTCACAGGTCGAATATGGAACTATCACAACTTATGGTTCATCCTCACCCCTCTATAGCAACAACGTCACAAGCCACAGCGTTACACTCAACAACCTGTCAGCATCAACGACTTATCACTTCCGCGTAAAAAGCAAAGATGTTGCCGGGAATCTTGCAACATCTGATGACTACACATTTATTACAACAACGCCGCCGGACACCACAGCGCCTGTAATCTCAGGTGCTGTTGCAACCAACATTACAACTACCGGAGCAACCATTACCTGGACTACCAATGAGGCCTCCTCATCAAAGGTTGAGTATGGGACAAGTCAGACTTATGGAAGCCAGAGTAATGTTGACAATACCCTCGTCACAACTCATTCAGTTGTGCTTTCAGGGCTAACACAGAATATGACATACTACTTCAGGGTAATATCAAGCGATCAGACCGGGAATCAGGGCATATCGGCAGGGTCTAATTTCACTACCCAGAAGGTGGCTCAGCCAGATACACCAACTGCAATTCAGGCTCTTACTGTAAGAGTTGGGGCAAGTTCAAGGAATTCTGTAATACTCGACTGGACTGCCACTGGCGCAGATGGGGTTGAGGGGACAGCATCAGCCTATGACCTGAGAATGTCCACTCAGAAGATAATAGAGGATGGACTTACCACTGCACAAGGTGAAATAACCTTTTCTAACGCGGTTCCGGTGACCGGAGTTGCTGCTCCTAAGGCAGCAGGATCAACTGAATCAGTACAGGCAGGTCAACTGGAGACAAATAGCATATATTTCTTTGCCATAAAGGCAGTAGATGAGAAGGGAAATGTATCAGGGATTTCCAATGTAATTAACAGCAATAATCTTCCCCCGCTGCCTGTTACTTCAATACGGCAAGGATACACCATGATATCATTACCACTTGTCCCGTCCACAACGGATGTTCAAACACTATTCGGTGGTATTGTAGGCGCTACGGCAGAGTTATACTGGTGGAGCTCAAACGGGCTTGGCGGCTCTGATGGTGCATTCATAGCAGAAACCAATGTCGTAGCAGGCTATGGATACATGCTCAAGTCTAACACGGACAATGCCGTTCTTAATATCACAGGGACTGCGATCACTGCCCCAAGCATGGCCATTCCACTACAACCAGGCTGGAATATGATAGGGAACCCGTACACAAGTGAAGTGGCTCTAAGAAATACATATGTCAGAAGGCTGAGCACTGGTGAATTAAAGAACTACGAAGATGCTGTCATAGCCGGCTGGATTGGTAACGCAATCTATAACTTCAATGGAAGCACATACGACTTCAATATGTACACCGACGCCACCATCAAACTATGGCAAGGCTACTGGGTTTCTATATTGCAAGGAGACCAATACGAGCTGGTAATATATAAACCATAACCACCTCCTCCTAACCATTGAACAATCTTCAAAATACCCTCTCCCCAAGGGAAGAGGGCAAGGGTGAGGGGGGAACTTTACGGAGGCAACATAAAAATGTATAAGATTCTCAGCACTATCATCCTAACAACCCTACTAATATTAAGCAGTACCATCACAGGTTCAGCAGCCTGGCAACTCACCCTCGATGTGTCAACGTCGGATCCAAACTCCGACACCGGCACAGCCTCAAACAAGCTAACCATTGGAACGGAACAGAGTGCCACAGACACGTATGATAATGCGTTTGACACTGTAGCCCTGTTAAAAGGTCCCATACAGGCATATCTCGTGCATCCTGAATACGCCGCTGAACAGCAGAAGCTATGGAGAGACCTTCGCTCAGATGCACTTCCTAAGGAATGGACAATTGAGGTCAACTCACCAGTAGAAGGTAATACCATAAACATAAAGTGGGGTCTCAATGCTCCTGATAATTTAAACTTTACACTTATAGATCAGGATAGTAATCAAGAAGTAGGCATGAGGGCCTCTTCCGAATATTCCTATAATAGTACACCCAATTCTCAGAAGAAATTTCTGCTCAGGGTGTCTGAAAATGCAACCGTCAGTACAAGTGGTGGTGGAAATGGTATAAGTGGGAATAACAGCAGTGGCACTGGAACTAAGGGTGGAGGATGTGGATACATTAAAAATGTTGTAGGAGATGGGGAATATCCGGGAGCTTCAGGTTCTGCGGCCTTAAACATGGTAATCCTGTTTACCCCATTAATATGGCTGACAATACGGCGGGTTGTATTTTCAGGTGTGATAGTATATGTTATAAAAGGAAGAAAAGAAATTTATAGAAGACATTATGGAGAGAAATATTATCCGTGCTTCAATCTACCTGTTTCTTTTAGCACTGGCGATTTTGACACTAAATAGTTGTGGAAATGGTGGAGGAAGTGAAACAGTCGGAAGTGACAACTCTGCAAAACTCTCGTGGGATCCACCAACTACGAATGCAGATGGGACATCATTGACCGATCTGGCAGGATTTAAAATATATTATGGAACATCATCGGGTATTTATACAGAAATGGTAGAAATAGCCAATCTTCAAACAATCGAATATACGATAGAAAACCTTACACCCGCTACCTATTATTTTGCCGTAACAGCGTATGATACAGCAGGAAATAAAAGTGATTATTCGAACGAAGTAAGTAAGGTTATCCAATGAGCTTTAAAGGAGGCTTATTATCACAATGATAAAAATATCATTAACAATCGTATTGTTTGGTTATATGCTTATGTTTAACTATCAGGCCGTTGCACAGCCCAACATAACAAACGTATCCGGAACCGTCAGTCAAAGCGCAACAGTCACAGTTACCGGAAGTGGTTTTGGAACAAAAGCACTGGGATCTCCGCTTTGGTGGGATGATGCTGAAACGGGCACTGTTTCAGCTAACTATAACAGCGTAATTGGAAATAATATATATTCAGCAGGTTCAGGGCAATTTAGTTCTAATTCCACAAGATACCTTCAGTTTGAATCATTTAACAATTATACAATTCGGTGGGCATCAAAACCAGTTGGGACAACACTAAACAGAACTATAGCTTTTTTTAAATGGCGGTGGGACCCGAACTTCACTTTCAATACTTCTGGAGGTACTGGGAATGAAAAAATATTTATGTGGGGGGATAATTGGGATGGTGCTGCCCCGAATATTGGCTTATGCACGAGGCATGAGTTTCAAAAAATATATTTGTGTAACGTGTCCCCCGAAACCTCATGGGGAAATTTTACTGCGGTAGCAGGCCAGTGGTATGATTTTAAGGTGATATTAGACATAGATTATAACGGGACGTACGGTTCAAACGGTTCTGCGAGTATATATGTGGATAATGTCCTGATATCAAGTGGGACTGGTATTTCCTTTTCTGCCACAAACGACCCTGGGGTTCAGGAGCCTCATATTGGAGGATGGGTAGGTTCCAGTTCAGGAAGGGCTGGAGATATCACATACGCAGATAACATATACATAGATAATACATGGGCACGAATTGAAATTGGTAATGCTTCTACCCTATCAGCTTCGACCATTAGAGAAGTTCAAATCCCTTCCGCATGGACGGACACTTCTATAACGATAACGGTTAATCAGGGTTCTTTCAATAATCTTGATAACGTTTATCTGTACGTTTTTGATGCTAACGGTAATGTAAATGCAAAAGGATACTATATCTGCCCAAAATGTCCGAGGGCTCCAACCAATCTTAGGGTTCAATAAAAGGACAAATCAAAATCTAATTATCTTCTTTAGAATGTTAAAGTTTGTATCCCATTTATTTACCATGTGGTTCCTGTATTCACATATTTCCTCTTGCAGGAGTTTTTTATTGGCGATAGCCACTTTTATAGAGCTTGCAATATCGTGACTTGTATTATCTGTGTGTACGCATCCTTTGCTAAAATATTCCGTTAAGGAGCGTGTTTTAGAAAGTATATAGGGCTTGCCAAGTGATATTGCTTCATATGCACCGCATAAAAGACATCCCTCTCTTGTTGTTAAATCAATTATAATATCTGCTGCGTTCAACAGGTTTACATATTCACATTCAGATAAGAATCCTGTTAGAATTATATTTTCCGGTAATTCCCTTGGTAAAGTATTAGTTGCTTTCTTGTTGTCACCAGTTATGTATATCACAATGTTTTTATCGAGTAGGTTGCCGGCATTTATAACTTCAAGGTATGGTTCATCCCACGAGAAGCTACAGATAAAGACAACATTTGTATGACCTTTGAGTTTTATCTCTCCGGTTGGGGAAAGATTAGGTATTTTATCCGGCAATACAAAGCCCTTGCCTCCGTTCTGCTCCACGATATCTTTTAAAAATGAATTTGTTACGATTGTAATGTCGGCATGCCTTTGGATGAATCTGCTCAAAATATTGAGACTCCTATATTGCCCGCCAAAAGGGAAGATGCCTGAGGTGTGAGAATCAATCACCAGTTTTTTCAGGAATGTGCGCCGACACAAAACAGCAAGTAAGGAAAGCACGAGAGAAGGATTTTGGACAAATAGAATGTTAGGTTTTATGATAATGAGCTTATAGATAGTTTTTAAAGAAAGAGTAAGATATCTTAAAAATCTGTTCTTCTTATAAACAAAAATGTAAAGTGGGATATCGAATGATTTGCATAGTTCTTCCGTTCTTCGATGTTCCAACCAGGTAATCCATATTACCTTATACATATATTGATTGTTGATCAAGTGGGTTGTAATGATGTAAAGTTTTCTGTCACCAGTTTTTGGTAAACATCGATATACCTTTTTGCCATAGAATCGGCACGGAAATTATCTGACACTTCGGTAAAAGCATTCTGGGCAATCCATTTTCTTAGGGGTGGATTTGTGTATAGTTTTTCAATTGCATTAGCAAGCGAATCCACATCGGTTGAGGGAACAAGTATTCCTGTATGATGGTCTTTTAACACCTCTTTCAATCCACCTACTGCAAAGGCAACAACTGGAACCTTAAGATACATCGCTTCAAGAAGGGTATAAGGTAGTCCCTCATTCAATGAGGGCATTACCAGAAGATCCAGGTTTCTCAGGTATGTGTATATGTTTTTTTGAAAGCCCATAAAGTGAACTTTGTCTGAAATCCCATTTCTATGGCAATATATCTTGAGCTCATGCTCAAGAGGGCCACTTCCCAGAATGTAGACTTTGATTCCACTTAAATGCGCCAAGTGTTTAAGTGCTTTCAGTAAGTAAATATGGCCCTTTACTTCCGTTATCCTTCCTATAATTCCAATATTAAAAAAACCGGACGTCTTGCCATTCGCTGAGTGAATAATCGGCTTGATTCCATTATAGATAACAAGATTTTTAAGGCCTTTAGGGTTTTTAAAGTTATTTTGCATTTCCTTTGAGACGTAAACTATGGCATTAAGAAGAAATCTTGAAACCACCCTATCAATGAGAATGTTGAATATCATTTTGTAATGTCTAAGCCCTTTCGCAGGTTCTATTATCCCATGTTCTGTCTTGATTAACTTTATCCCGGATATCTTTGCAGCGATTCCCGCCAGAATGGTTGCTTTATAACCATTTGTATGAACTACGTTTATATTTTTTGTTTTTAGAATTTTGTTAATTTTAAAAATAGTTGTTAAATCATATTTGAATCTTTCTTGCACGAGTTCTATAGATATCTTCGATTCTTTTAACTTCTCGTAGAGAAGTCCTTTATGAAGGACTATTACAGTCAGGTCTATCTCAGAATCCTTGGTTAGATATTCTGAGAGAGTATACATGAATTGTTCTACTCCACCATACAATTCACCGGCGGAACATAAGGCAAGTTTAATCTTACCCATTTCTATAAAACTCAAAGGGTCTGCGTTTTTTTCTCTAATATGACGACAATATTAGTTCTCAAATTCTTTAAACAATTTTTCATCAGAATCCTTATCCATAATAGTTCCAAAATAACTAATGGGGGCAAGACAATCAATCTTGCCGATGAAACGGTGAGCCTTATCATCTTTATGTTAAAACCAGTGCGAACGGCCACCTCTTTTATGGCTCCGGGTGTATTTATCAAGTAATAAGTAGTAAAAGTATCTTCTTCCTTACGGTTATCCAATAATTTGACCAACTTCTTTTGAAAACTTGTAGGAATCAACCGGCTAATCATCGCAGAATAACTATTTAAGTTCGTCGTATGAAAGATAAAAATTCCGCCTGGTTTTAATATAAGACTTACTTCTTTTAGAGTTTTCTCAGGGTATTTAACATGCTCGAGTACCATATTGCTGGTGATTACATCGAATGTCCCGCTCTTGAAAGGAAGCGAAGCAATATTTGCGCGAACCTTAAGACTGATTGATCGATGTTTAAGAAGTGATTCATGTTCATAATCGATACCTACGATACTATCGCAGCTACGAACCAATACTTTCTCCGCCTCTTTACGCCAAGCAGGAAGAATTTGATGACCGCAACCCAAATCCAGCCATACAGAATCTTTATTGATGTGCTTTTTAAGTATCTCCTCATAAATTAATTGGGAGTGTTTTAGCTGAGGTATTATAAGGTGTTCAAGGAACCAATAGATAACCTCCAATCTTTTTCTAATTGACATATTCAGTCTACCCTTTATTTCTTTGCAAGAGAAAGAAATATTCAACTGCGCTTAGGGATCCAGGAAATAATACGTTTTCCCATTAAAAAATTTAAAGTGCCGACTATGGCTGCAAAATTCACCAGCAGAAAATAATATGGAACTGAGAAAATAAATATTTTTTTACCGTTTTTATTTAAATAGAATCCCAATATTCCTATAAGACAGAAAAAGACAATGATATATAAGAAGATTTCGTAGCGATAATCTGTCTTAGAAAGAAAAATAGAAGTGACTATTGAACCTAAAAAGCAGAAGCCAATTTGCCACCTAAGAATTTTATGTGATATGAGTTGAAAAACCAAGAAAGGATACCTTAAGAAATTGAACAATTCAAAATGATTAAAAAGACCTGCCAAGCCGCGCAGAACGACCCGTTCCCTTGTGTTAAATTCATCGTGAGTATTTGTCGTTGCTTCTTCATATGCAATCGCATCCGGCTCAAAAATTACATTATACCCTTGTCCTAGAACCAGCAGGGGAGAAACCAGATCACTGATGATTTCAGGTTTTAAGGGAATATAAGCCTTGTTGCGGATTGCGTACAAGGGGCCATCTACTCCTACGAGCGACCCAATTTTGCCTTCTAACCTTTTTAGTATTTGCTCGTACTTCCAGTAAAGCCCCTGTCCTTCCTCAACTATATTCCCCCTCTTTTGCGTGTATATAATTCTGCCGGCGACACAGCCAATCTTTTCGTCCTCAAAATGTTTGACTAATGCTTTCAGCGCTGCCTGATTGCATAGCGAAGCTGCGTCCATAAATATAATAATCTCACCATTTGCCTTTGCCACACAATCATTCTGAACAGCTGTTTTACCGCGATTTTTTTTAAACGCAAATAGCTTTAGATTTCGTTGCTGATATTGGCTGACAATTTCGTTTGTTCTATCCGTAGACCCATCGGAGCCCACAATGATTTCTACCAAGGCTTCCGGATAGTCCAAGCTTAAGATGTTCTCAATTTTGGAGGCAATAAATTTTTCCTCATTGTAGGCGGATATAATTATGCTGATTCTTTTGTTAAAGATGGGAGATGTTTTTATTTCTGGTATTTTATAGAAAAAATTAAGTACGAACAACAATATTGGATATCCCAAATATACATAAAATATCAAACCTATAAAAACCCAGAAAGTAAATTCCATAATTTCCATTACATTGAATTTTTATAAGGTTTTATTAAATAATCACGATATTGATTCGGATCTCCTGACATTCCTACTTCTGCAGCCCGGATGATATTATACGCCTCTCTAGCTGTAACATAATGCAATATATAGTTCACACCATCATTATACTTTGTTTCGAGATATGAATATATTTGATCCATCGTATCACCCAGGAATATATTCATGCTGTCTGGTAAAGCACCGTGTGTATGGACCTTTATAAACTTCCAATCAGGTTTGCCTTTTACATGAATATTTGCCTTAACCCATTGATCTACTGTAGCGGATGATAGCGAATTGCCGGCCTCAACACCACCATTCTCTATCTTTGGATAAAAAGTAAATTTTAGATTTATTAAGTTAAAATTGAGTGTCAATGGACCTTGGACAATCATTAAATCACCGGTAATATCCGCCCTGTTGACGGTGACATCTATCCCGGAATTGTACGATTTCGGTTTTGAAGGATTATCAGTAGCGTAATATATGCTATTAATTTTACGAGGTTGTGCATCAGTATTGATTGCCGGGAAGGTAAAATCAGCGTAACAGCCTTCTTCCTTTAATATGATTAGTTCATTGTTCACCCCACACAGGTTTTCATTTCCAATTTTTATCGAATTATCGAGTGCCCAATTGCCGTGCACAAATCCAAATGCTATCTGGCCTTCCACGGTTACCAGTGCTCCAACCTTGTTGAAAATATATTTAGCATCCTGAAGTTTGTGCCGTAAAGTTTCTTCAGTGTCATTATGGTGATGAAGGTGAAGTTCTATCTCACCAAAACCCCTTGCAGTAAGCTCGGTGAGTATCTGCAGTTGTTCAAGCCTCTCGCCTGCATGTTCTGATGGATAGAACCACGTATGTCTTGGTGCCTTCCCGTCCGCATCGTGATGTTTTTGGGCTATTCCAGGATATTTTTTAACCCATTCTTTTACAATATCGGTATTTGGACCCGGTTCAAAATGATCTGAAATGAGAAACATGATATGAACCGGCTTCTTGATGTCCTTTCTAATCCAGCGTTGTTTCACGACCCAGAAAAGATAAGAGGAAAACCATATATAAATTTTCTTGGTGATAATTTTATACCCATAGACTATACCAACAACCAATAAAAGGCATATTAATAACTTCATGACTTTTAAATAGCCCCACTAAACAAGAAGATGGGCATAATAATTTTCCAGGTTTTCAATCATTTTTTCTGTCGTGTATTTCTGTCGTATTTTATGTTTTGAGTTGTTCCCCATCGTCAGTCTTAATTCATCATTCCGGATAAGCATTAAGATAGATTCTGCCACGGATTGCGGGTCTCCTGGAGGGACTAAAAACCCGTTTTCACCTGGGGCGACAAGTTCTCTATTTCCTCCTACTTCCGTCGCAACAGTTGGAATGCCTGCTGCCATATATTCGAGAAGAGCATTGGAAAAACCCTCGGAGTCTGAGGTAAGTACGCCGATATCTATGATTGGCAATAATGAGGTAATATCATCACATTGTCCTGCAAATATCGTTTTGTCTTTGACATTCAGGTCCATTGTCAACTCAACGAGTTCATTTCTAAGGTATCCATCACCTATGATAAGGAACGAGACATTTCTTATTACGCGACTTATGATAGCAGATGCCTTAATAAAAATATCTACTCTCTTAACTTTGCGGTTAAGGTTGGCAACGCATCCAACTACAATATGGTCATCTGGTATCTTCAGTTCTTTCTTGATGGCGGTTCTATTGCCCTTGTCAACCCTTTCCCAGAATATAGAATTGATGCCATTATAGATTACATCTATTTTGGAATGCGGAACCTTTTCCTCTTTTGAAAGATTATTTTTTATGGCTTCCGCGTTTACCATAAACCGATCAACAAATCTGTTGACAATCCTCAAATAAGTTAAAAGCTTTTTATTATACCAGAAACCCATGTCCCTGCGACTTGAAATGATCTTTCTTACTCCTGCAAGTCTGCCGGTTATAACGCCTAATAAGTTGGCATCTATAAAAAAGGTTTGGACAATGTCAATCTCTTCCCGTACAAGAAAAGACCTGAAGAATTCGATCTTTTTGAAAATATCAAAAGACTTAAAACTCTTCACATCGAGAAGAAGCTTCATGCACTCTATGTCAGTATTTTTCAACATTTCAGAATCTCTAAGGCATACCAGGTAACTCTGAACTTTCTTAGGGTTTATATTTTTTATAATCTCGATTAACTGTTTTTCAGTGCCACCTATGTTCAATGCGTCAATAACGAAACAGATTTTGATCGGTTTTCTATCCATTAGTTTGAGTTATTTTTCAAGAAAGGGCTTTTCGTAGAATAAACGTATTTGAACTTTCCTGAACTCTCCCTCGGGATATCTTTCATAAATATAAACTTGACGTTAACACTGCCGCCTAAGATTTTCTTGCAGTTGCTTTCAATGATCGTCAAATATCGCTCCTCAAATCCATTTAGTTTAACGATGTTAACCAGGAGACTATCGACATCCTCCTGGACAAACTGGCATCGCGCAGGGATATTGTGTTTATTTACAACCTCCACAAAAAGATATCCTGGTTTGGGGGTACCATCTTGAGCAATAAGGATATCCCTGTCTCGGCCGATAATCTTATCGATCAGCAACAGGTTAGAGCCGCAGGGGCATTTTCTGTCGGTGACAACCGCTACATCGCCTATCTTGTATCGTATTAATGGCATTCCATAATTAAAAAGATCGGTTACAACAATTTCTCCCATTTCTCCAGAAGATGCCTGTCTGCCGTCTTTTAGAAATTCCAAGTATACACCTTCGGCGAAAATGTGCATTCCATCGTGCACGGAACACTCGCAGGCAATCACACCGGATTCTCTTGTTCCATACTTTTCAAAAACGGGGCATTTAAAAATATCTTCCAATAGTCGCCGCTGATAAGCATATAGATTTTCTCCCGTGCAAGATATCGCTTCAACCTGAAGGTCTTGAACATTATTTCTTTTAAGATAGTCGGCAAAGATATACAACAAATTTGGAAAGCATTTTATAACACTT